>JBKOUH010000368.1:0-9368 GCA_046723285.1 Pseudomonadota bacterium | reverse complement strand
GCACAGTGAGGCACGTCCACGCTCGGGGGAGGGTTGGCGTGCGCGTGCTTTTTGCCGAATCGGAATATCCGTATATGCACGGCAGTTTCTTGGAGACTGCCGTTCGCGCCGCCGTAGCGGCGGGGGTCGATGTTCACGTCTGGAGCGCCAACGCGAAGAGCGAGCACCCGTATCCGCTCGTCGCCCCGCTGCATACGAACGAGCCGCTCTCGGCCACGATCGACCGCGTGCGCCCCGACATCGTGCACTCCCACTATCTCGACCTGGCGGCGCGCCTCAAAGCCGAAGTCGCGTCGCGGGGCGTGCTCTACACGGTGCGCATGCACGGCTGCGACTATCAGCAGGCGCTGCTCAACCGCATGGCCGCCGATCCGGCGATCGCGCACATCTTCGTGTTTCCGCATTACGCCGACGACGTGGACCCGGCAAATCGGGAGAAGGTCTCGGTCCTCCCGACGATGTACAATCCGCAATTCTATGGCCTCGAGCCGGGCCGCACGCGCGAGACCGATTCGAAGTTGGTGCTGCGCGGCGTCGCCGGCAGCGACCGCAAGAACATCGCGCATTTCCTCGAGGCCGCGGCCCTCTGCCCGGGCTACCGCTTCGTCCTCATCATGGGCTGCGCCTATCCGGTCAATCGACCGCCGGTCGCCGGCATTGAGGCTCTCAACGAGCGCATGGGCCGCCCCGTCGAGATCCGGAAGAACCTCGACTGGCCGGCGATGGCCGCGCTGATGCGGCGCGCTGCGATGTACATGTACACGCCGCCCAATCATCCCTCGGGCATGTCGATCTCGGTCGCCGAGTCGATGGCCTGCGGTTGCCTCGTGCTGGGGCCCGATATCCGCGGGATGGAGGCCTATCTCGGCGAGTCGGGCGGCCGCGTCTACCGGAATCCCGCGGAGGCCGCCGAGATCGTCCGGTCCACGGCCGCGTGGAGCGAGGCGGATTGGCGCCGTACCGCCGAGCGCTCCTCGGCCTATGCCAAACGGCACTATGCGATGAACGTCGTGGGGCCGAAGCTTGTCGCGGCGTGGCGCAAGCTGATCGGCGAGGCGGAGCCGGCGCCGCGGCGCGGTGTCGCGAAATTATGGCGCCGGATCACCTCGCGCCGGCTCGAGCGGGTCTAGCGGCAGGCCGCGGTCACGCCGGACCGAACGCATCCGTCAGGATCCGCAGCCGGGAAAAATTCCGCTGCGGGAGGCCTGGGATCGCGACCGGAACCCAATCGAATCGCGCGGCAGCCGCCTGCGACGGAGTCAAGACCGTCTCGACAAAGCCGCCGCCCCGCTGCCGCAGCGCGCCGACGCCGACCCAGAACTTGGCGATCGAGGCCCGCGTCGACCCCACCGGGATGCAGTTCTCGTGCGACAACGGGGCCGGGAAGACGATGATTCGCTCCGGATCGCGCAGGTAATCGCAGCGTTTCCGCATCTGGTAGTAGGCGTGGTGGACGATGTGGACCTTCTCGCGCCATTCCGGATCATCCGCCTGGCCGGGGCGGAGTCGGACGTTGAGGTCGATGCCCCGCCGCGCCGGATCAGATAGTGCGGGAGGCTTGCCGCCGTTCCGGGCCCATGATTCCTGCACCCATTCCTGAAGCTCGGCCTCGAACGCGCCCGGCGGATAGAGAGAGCCGAACGTCATGTACGAAAAGACGAGGTTATTCGGCACGAAGCGGGCGAGGAACTCGAGCAGTGCGGCGAACGACGTGGCATACGCCGCGGTTTCCGGCGGCGCGATGTTGCTGATGCGCTCGAGGACGATCGCGTCCGAGGCGAAGGTGAATTCGACGCCGGGCGCGTAGCCGAGCGCGACCGGCCGCAGCCAGTTCGCGTAGTGCATGATCGAGAACAGCTCGGCCCAATCCGCCTCCGGCGCCTCCGCGAAGCGCCACAGCTTGTAGCCGCCGAACGGAAAGCAGAGCTTGAGCGGCGCCCCGCGCGCAACGCAGCTCCGGATCGACTCGCGAATGCCGGCCTGCTGACGGGGCGAGACGGATTTCTTGCGGAAGCGCTTCGACATAAGCGCCGCGAAGATTCGCGCTTCGATGCCGCCGGCGTCTGGCCGCGCCAATTCGATCGGCATTGAAAGCCGGCCCAAGCGCGCCGCGACGAACGCCTGCACGGCGCGCGAGCGTTCGTCGGCCTCGCCCGAGCGCGCCGGTGCACCGAACAGTCGCTTCAGCCACGTCGCCGGCCACATGCGGGCATCGCCTCGGTCGGATTCGGGCCGGCAGGCTAGAGCACGTTCGCCGTTGATGGAAACGTCCGGCGCGGAGGGATGCGCGGCATTGCGCGCGAAGAGCGGATATGACAGCCGTTCGCACGCCGGTCGCTGCGGAATGTGAGACGCCCGATATCGAACGCGCGCGTCTCGGCGAGTTCGCGCGAGGGGAGGTTCGGGAAGCAGCGCACGCGGTCCTTGCGGAAATTCGTCCTGGCCGTGATCACCCGTTGGCCGCGCGCTTCAACGGGGTGTAATTGAGGTTGGGCGCGAGCCAGCGCTCGATCTCTTCGAGCGGCATCGCCTTGCGGCGCGCGTAGTCTTCGACCTGGTCGCGCTCGATGCGCGCGACGCCGAAATAATCGGCCTCGGGATGCGCGAAATACCAGCCGCTGACCGACGACGCCGGCAGCATCGCGCAGCTTTCGGTGAGCGTCACGCCGGCCGCGCGCTCGGCATCGAGCAGCTGAAACAGCGTGCGCTTCTCGGTGTGATCGGGGCAGGCGGGATAGCCGGGCGCGGGGCGGATGCCGCGATAGTGCTCGCCGTTGAGGTCGACGTTGGAGAAGCGCTCTTCGGGCGCATTGCCCCAGTATTCCTTGCGCACGCGCTCATGCATGCGCTCGGCGAAGGCTTCGGCGAGGCGGTCGCCCAACGCTTTGACGAGGATGCTGCTGTAATCGTCGTTGGCGCGCTCGAATGCGAGCGCCTTTTCCTCGATGCCGGCGCCGGCGGTGACGACGAACGCGCCGAGCCAGTCGGCGACCTTCGACTCGATCGGCGCGACATAGTCCGCGAGCGCGAGATTCGGCCGGCCCGGGCTGGGTTTCCGCTGCTGGCGCAGGCTGTGGACCATCGCGCGGCGTTGCGTGCGCGCCTCATCGGCGAACAGCACGATGTCGTCGCCCTCGGCATTGGCGGGAAAGAATGCGACGGCGGCGCGCGGCCGCGTCCATTTCTCGGCGATCATGCGCTCCAGCATCGCGAGCGCATCCTTGTGGAGCGCCCGCGCCGCCTCGCCCACGACCGGATCGTCGAGGATCGCCGGATAGGCACCCGAGAGCTCCCAGGCCTGGAAGAACGGTTTCCAGTCGATGCGCATCCGCAGTTCGGCGAGATCGTAGTCGTCGAATACGATCGGGCGGCTCTCGCGCGGCTTCGCCGGCGTGAAGCGCGTCCAATCGATCTTCATGCGATTGGCGCGCGCCTCGGCCAGCGTCAGGCGCTGGGCGCCCTCGCTTTTGCGCTCATGCGCCTCGCGCAGCGCCGCGTAGTCGACGACGGTCTTCTTCACGAATTCGGGGCGCTGCTGCGGCGAGAGGAGCGCCGCCGCGACGCCGACCGCGCGCGACGCATCCTGCACATGGACGACCGGCCCGTCGTAGTTGGGCGCGATCTTCACCGCCGTGTGCATCCGGCTCGTCGTGGCGCCGCCGATCAACAGCGGCAGCGTGAAACCCTCGCGCTGCAGCTCGCCGGCGACATGGCACATTTCGTCGAGCGAGGGCGTGATGAGGCCGGAAAGCCCGACGATGTCCGCCTTCTCGTGCCGAGCGGTGTCGAGCACTTTGGCGCAGGGCGTCATCACGCCGAGATCGATCACGTCGTAATTGTTGCAGCGGAGCACGACGCCGACGATGTTCTTGCCTATGTCGTGGACGTCGCCCTTGACCGTCGCGAGCACGATCTTGCCCTGCGCCTGGCGCGGGCCGGCGCCGTCCTTCTCCATGAACGGCTCGAGATAGGCGACCGCGCGCTTCATCACGCGCGCCGACTTCACGACCTGCGGCAGGAACATCTTGCCGGCGCCGAATAGATCGCCGACGCGGTTCATGCCGTCCATCAGCGGCCCCTCGATCACGTCGAGCGGCCTTGCGGAGGCCGCGCGCGCTTCCTCGGCATCGGCCTCGGCGAAATCGGCGATGCCGTGCACGAGCGCGTGGACGAGGCGGTCCTTGACCGGCAGTTGGCGCCAGGATTCGTCCAGCTCTTTCTTCGCGGCGCCGCCGCCCTTGTAGCTTTCGGCGAGCGACACGAGCCGCTCGGTCGAATCGGGCCGGCGGTTCAGGATCACGTCCTCGACCGCGTCGCGCAGCTCGCGCGGAATTTCGTCGTAGACCGGCAGCGCGCCGGCATTGACGATCGCCATGTCGAGCCCGGCGCGGATCGCGTGGTAGAGGAACACCGCGTGCATCGCCTCGCGCACCGGATTATTGCCGCGGAACGCGAAGGAGACGTTGGAGACGCCGCCCGAGCACGAGCACAGCGGCAGCGCCTCCTTGATGCGCCGCACCGCCTCGATGAACGCGATGGCGTAGTCGTTGTGCGCCTCGATGCCGGTCGCGACCGCGAACACGTTGGGATCGAAGACGATGTCTTCGGGCGCGAAGCCGGCTTTTTCGGTCAAGAGCTTGTGCGCGCGCTGCGCAATGGAAAGCCGGTGCTCGATCGTCTCGGCCTGGCCCTTTTCATCGAAGCCCATGACGACGACGGCGGCGCCGTAGCGATGCACGCGCTTGGCCTGCTCGAGGAACGGCGCCTCGCCCTCTTTCAACGAGAGCGAGTTCACGATCGCCTTCCCCTGCACGCATTTCAGCCCGGCTTCGATCACGGCGAACTTCGACGAATCGATCATGATCGGGACGCGCGCGATGTCGGGCTCGGCGGCGATGAGGCTCAAGAACCGCGTCATCGCCGCGGCGCCGTCGAGCATGGCCTCGTCCATGTTGACGTCGAGGATCTGCGCGCCGTTGGCCACCTGCTCGCGCGCGATGTCGAGCGCGGCGTCGAAATTGCCGTCGAGGACGAGCTTCCGGAACTTCGCCGAGCCCGTAACGTTGGTGCGCTCGCCGATATTGACGAAGCTCTGCGAGGCGGCGGTCATTATCGCGCCAGCTCGAAGGCTTCGAGGCCGGAGAGGCGGAGGCGCTTCGGCTTCTCGGGCAGAGTGCGCGGTGCGAGCGCGCCGACATAGCGCGCGACCGTCGCGATGTGCTCGGGCGTGGTGCCGCAGCAGCCGCCGACGATGTTCACAAGCCCCGCCTTGGCCCATTCGGAGAGATGATGCGCGGTCGTCTCCGGCGTCTCGTCGTAGCCGCCGAACGCGTTGGGAAGGCCGGCATTGGGGTGCACCGAGATGCGCGTATCGGCGATGCGCGCGAGATCGAGCAGAAACGGGCGCATCTCCGCGGCGCCGAGCGCACAGTTCAAGCCGACCGCGAACGGATTGGCGTGGCGCACTGAGGTGAAGAACGCCTCGACCGTCTGTCCCGAGAGCGTGCGGCCGGAAAGATCGGTGATCGTGCCCGCGATGAGGAGCGGGAGGCGGAAGCCGACCTCGTCGAACACCTGCTCGACGGCGAAGATCGCGGCCTTGGCGTTGAGCGTGTCGAAGATCGTCTCGATCATCAACAGATCGGCGCCGCCCTCGACGAGGCCGCGCGCGGCCTCGGCGTAGCAGGCGACGAAGTCGTCGAAGCTCACCTCGCGGTAGCCGGGATCGGTCACCTTGGGCGAGATCGACGCGGTCTTGTTGGTGGGACCGAGCACGCCGGCGGCAAAGCGGGGTCGGCCGTCGCGGCTTTCGGCATCGTGCGCGGCCGCATGCGCGAGCGCCGCGCCGGCACGCGCGATCTCGCGCGCCTCGGCTTCCAGGCCGTAGTCGGCCTGCGCGATCGAATTCGAATTGAACGTGTTGGCCTTCAGGATATCGGCGCCGGCCGCGAGGTAGGAATCGTGGATGGCACGGATCGCCTCGGGCTGGGTCAGGTTCAGAAGATCGTTGTTGCCGCGGAGATCGCGCGCATGGCCGCGGAAGCGCTCGCCGCGGAACGCCGCCTCGTCGAATCTCTTCCTCTGTATCTCGGTGCCCATCGCGCCGTCGAGCAGCAGGATGCGCTCCTTTGCGATCTGCGCAAGAAGATGAGCGCGGGCGTCGTGGTCGCGCCGCGCCATCACGCGGCTTCCTGCATGGGCTTCAGGCCCAGACGGCGGCAGATCGCGGCGGTGAGCTGGGGGCGGTTGAGCGTATAGAAATGGAAGCGCTCGACGCCTTCGGCGGCGAGGCGCTCGCAAAGATCGCAGGCGGTCGCGGCCGCTACGAGATTGCGCTGCTCGGGATCGGCATCGAGGCCGTGGAACAGTTCGGCGAGCCACGCCGGCACCGATGCGCCACAGCGCCCGGCGAACTCGACCGCGCGCGCGAAATTCGTGATCGGCAGGATGCCCGGCACCAGCGGCGCTTCGATGCCGGCCTTCCGCACGCGGTCGCGGAAGCGGAGGAAAAGATCGGCATCGAAGAAGAACTGCGTGATCGCCGTCGAGCCGCCGGCGTCGAGCTTGCGTTTCAGATTATCGAGATCGGCTTCGACCGAGGGCGAATCGGGATGCTTTTCGGGATAGGCCGCGACCGCGATGTCGAAATCGGCGATCTTCTTCAAGCCGGCGACGAGCGCGGCGCCGCCCGCATAGCCGCCGGGATGCGGCGTGAACTTGCCTGCGCCGGCCTGCGGGTCGCCGCGCAGCGCCACGAGGTGGCGAATGCCGGCATCCCACCAGCTCCGGGCCAGCGTATCGATCTCGCCCGACACGGCGCCGACGCAGGTGATGTGCGCCGCGGGCTCGAGCGGCGTGTCGCTGCGGATGCGGCGCACGATGCGGTCGGTGCGCTCGCGCGTCGTGCCGCCAGCGCCGTAGGTGACCGAGACGAACGCAGGGCGGAACGGCGCCAGCTTCTCGATCGTGGCCCAGAGCTGCGTCCAGCCGGCATCGTCGCGCGGCGGGAAGAATTCGAAGCTGACGGCGGGCGGCTTCCTCATCGCGTTCACCCTTGAGCGGCGCGCGCGGGCGCGCTTTCGCGGTCGTTGGCGGGGCGGATCGCCGACCACAGGCAAACCGTGAGCGGCGTGCCCTCGAGGCGCACCGCCGGACGCGCCGAAAGACCAGCGGCGGCGAACCAGCTTTCGATCTCGCTGTCGGGGAAGCCGAGCCAGCGGTGGCGGTGATCCTCGGCCAGCTCCGTCATCGCGTGGCGCGCGAAATCGACGACGACCATGCGCCCGCCCGGCCGCAGCACGCGCGCCGCCTCGGCCAAGACGCGCGCCGGCTCTTCGGCGAAATGCAGCACCATGTGGAGCGTCACCGCGTCGAAGCTCCCGGCCGGGAACGGAAGCTGATACATGTCGGCCTGGCGCACCTGGCAATTGCCGAGCGCGGCGCGCGTGAGATTGGCGCGCGCCACTTGCAGCATTTCGCGCGAAAGATCGACGCCGACCGCGGCCCCCACGTCGCGCCCGACCAACTGCAGCACGCTGCCCGTCCCGGTGCCGATATCGAGCAGGTCCTTCACCTCGGATTCCAGCAGCAGCTTTTTCAAAGCCGAATCGATGGCGCCGCTGTCGACATGAAGCGCACGCACGCGGTCCCAATCGCCGGCGTTGCGGCGGAAATATTCGGCCGCATGTTCGGCGCGCGCGCCCTTGACGCGCTCGAGGCGCTCGAGATCGAGCGTCAGCAGCGGGTCGCGGTCGGGGATGAGGTCGGCGACGATGCGCGCCAGCTCGGCGGCGGCACCGCGCTGGGCGAGGCGGTACCAGGCCCAATTGCCTTCCTGATTGCGCTCGAGCAGGCCGGCCTCGACGAGCAGGCGCAGATGGCGCGAGACGCGCGGCTGGCTCTGGCCGAGGATCTGCACCAGATCGGAGACTGTTAGCTCGCCGTGGGCGCATAGGCCCAGGATGCGGAGCCGCGTCGGCTCCGCGACAGCGCGCAGGCCTTGTAGTAAGGTCTCCATATTGGCTCCCAATCGGAAGCTAATCGAGAATTATTCGTGCATATAAGTATATCTTTATGTAGATTTCAATCTGAATCTCCGAGTGTGATCCGCCTGAGTGTGCTCTGCGCCTTTCGCTCATGCCACGTATTTTGCCTTCCGAACGGCACTGATGTCTCGACAGAAGCGGCCGACGCTCGTTAACTCCGGATCAGAGGCGGGCGCGAGGCACGCGCCGCCGTTTAACCCAGGGGGCACTCATGGCACGCAGCAAAGCGAAATCGCGCGCGAAGGCCAAGCCAGCGCGGCGTCACGCGCCGTCGCGCAAGACCGCCGCGAAGAAAGCGGCGTCGAAGAAGGCCGCACCGAAGCGCGGCGCCGCCTATCGCTCCGCGGCGAAGGCGAAGCCGAAGAAGAAGGGAATTCCGGAAGGCTTCGGCACCGTCACCGCGCATCTCATCGTCGAAGGCGCCGCCGACGCGATGGATTTCTACAAGCGCGCGTTCGGCGCCGAGGAGCTCGGCCGCATGCCAATGCCCGACGGCAGGCTCATGCACGGGCTCATGAAGCTCGGCGACACGATGGTGATGCTGGTCGACGCGTTCGAGGACTACGGCGTCAAGGGACCGAAGGCGCTCGGCGGTTCGACCGTGACGCTGCATGTCTACGTGCCCGACGCCGACGAAGCGTTCCAGCAGGCGCTCGACGCCGGCTGCACCGTCGCCATGCCGATCGCCGACATGTTCTGGGGCGACCGCTACGGCAAGGTCAAAGACCCGTTCGGCCACGAATGGTCGATCGCGACCAAGATCCGCGACATGACGCCCGAGGAAATGGAAGAGGCGCAGAAGGCGGCGTTCGCGCAACAGCCGGGCCGCTAGCACCCAGCGTAAGGGCCGCTGCCTCCTCTCCCGCTTGCGCGGGCGAGGAATGCGAGGAGCGCGCCTGGAATCGCGCCGTTCGTGCGTTAGACTCTTGGCATCAGCCGGAGCCTCGCCCTCACATGCCACGCCAAGCCAACGCGGTCGATTTCTGGCGCGGCTTTGCGCTCGTCACGATCTTCATCAACCACATTCCGGGCGTCTTCTACGAGCATCTCACGCACCGGAATTTCTCGATCTCGGATTCGGCCGACCTTTTCGTCTTCCTGGCCGGCTGGTCGCTGCGCCTGCTCGTCGGCACCCCGGGCCGCACCTCGGTCGCTTATCTCGTCGTGCGTCTCGGCGGGCGGGCGCTGCAGATCTACGCGGCGCAGATCCTGATCATCGCGATCGCGATCGCGATGCTGGCGGCGGCGGCGGTGATGCTCGGCAATCCGCTGCTGCTCGAATGGCACAACGCCGCCGCCGTGTTCTACGACCCGGTGCCGACG
>JBKOUH010000056.1:0-4022 GCA_046723285.1 Pseudomonadota bacterium | reverse complement strand
CCCTCTTTCTGGCCAAGCTCGATGTAGCGGATATCCTGGTCGAGCTGGGTCTGGTCGACGACGGGTCCGATGTCGGTGCCGGCCGCCAGCGCGTCGTCGATCTTGAGCTTGGCGAGCGCGTCGACCGTGGCGTTCACGAATTTGTCGTGGATGCCGGCGGTCACGATCAGGCGCGAGGACGCCGTGCAGCGCTGCCCGGTCGAGAAAAAGCCGCCCTGCACCGCGCAGTTCACTGCCACGCCGAGATCGGCGTCGTCGAGAATCACGAGCGGGTTCTTGCCGCCCATCTCGAGCTGCACCTTGGCGAGGCGCGCGGCGGCGCGTCCAGCCACGTGCCGCCCGGTCGCGGCCGAGCCGGTGAACGAAATGGCGGCGACGTCGGGGTGATTGATCAGCGTCTCGCCCACGACCGAGCCGCGGCCCATGACGAGGTTGAACACGCCCTTGGGGATGCCCGACTTGGCGATGATCTCGGCCAGCGCCCAGCCGCATCCGGGCACGAGATCGGCCGGCTTGAAGACGACGCAATTGCCGTAGGCGAGCGCCGGCGCGATCTTCCACGCCGGGATCGCGATCGGGAAGTTCCACGGCGTGATGATGCCGACGACGCCCACCGGCTCGCGCGTCACTTCGACGAAGATGTTGGGCCGAACCGAATCGACGCGGTCGCCCGGGATGCGCAGTGCTTCGCCGGCCATGAACTTGAAGATGGCGCCGGCCCGCGCCGCCTCGCCGATGCCTTCGGGCTTGGTCTTGCCCTCTTCGCGCGAGAGCAGCGTGCCGAGCTCTTCCTTGCGCGCGAGGAGGGCGTTGCCGATGGCATCGAGAATGTCGGCGCGCTGCTGCGGCGTCGAGCGCGCCCAGGCCGGCGACGCGGCTTTCGCGGCGGCGATGGCGGCCTCGGCTTGATGCTTGTCGGCCTTGGCATAATGGCCGATCACGTCGTCGACATTCGAGGGATTGACGTTGGGGCCGGCATCGGTCCCCTTGGTCCATTCGCCGGCGATGTAATTGCCGTAGTCGGTCATCGCGTCCTCCCGTGCTGGCGGGAGAGATAAGGCGCCGCGGCGCAGCGGCGCAAGGGCCGGCCGCGGCGGACCGCACAACCGCCGTTCTCTTTCGCTCGCCGCCGCGAATCGCTTATGTGTCCGTCAAGGGCAAGGCGGATGGAGGACACGAACGATGAAGAGGAAGAAGTCCGCAGCCAAGACCACGCGCCGCCAAGGCGAGCCGCGCGAACTCATGGCGGCGCTGGCCGGCAAGCGCTTCACCGATCAGACGCGGCGCATGCTGGGCACGCACTATGCGAACAGGTATGGCGTAAGGCGCGGGCGTTAGACGACGTCCCGGCCTTTGCTTGATCGCGGCTTTTGGATTAGATGCCGCGGTTCAGGCGAGGCAGCGATGAACGTCCAGAAGGCCGGCACCAATCTCCGCACCGGGGGCCAGGTGCTTGTTGATCAGCTGCGCATTCATGGCGTCGACTTGGCCTTCTGCGTGCCGGGCGAGAGCTATCTCGCGGCACTCGACGCCTTTCACGACGCGCCCGAGATCCAGCTGATCGTCTGCCGCCAGGAAGGCGGCGCCGCGATGATGGCCGACGCCTACGGCAAGCTCACCGGACGGCCAGGCATCTGCTTCGTTACGCGCGGACCCGGCGCCACCAACGCCAGCGCCGGCCTCCACATCTCGTTCCAGGATTCGACGCCGGTGATCCTGTTCATCGGCCAGGTCGGGCGCGACATGCGCGACCGCGAGGCGTTCCAGGAGATCGACTTCCGCCGCATGTTCGGCCAGATGGCCAAATGGGTCGCCGAGATCGACGATGCCGCGCGCATTCCCGAATACGTGGCGCGTGCCTTCGCCACGGCCACGCAGGGCCGCCCCGGCCCCGTCGTGCTTTCGCTGCCCGAGGACATGCTCACCGACCGCGTCGCCTGCGCCGACGCGCGGCGCTACCGCGCGGTACAGGCCGCTCCGCCGCCGGAGGCTCTCGACGAGCTGGCCGATCGGCTGAGCAAGGCGCAGCGTCCGCTCGCGATCCTCGGCGGCGGCGATTGGGACGCGCTCGCGGTCGAGAATTTCCAGCGTTTCGCCGCCGCCTGGGATCTGCCGGTCGGAACCTCGTTCCGCTGCCAGAGCCATTTCGACAATACGCATGAGCAATTCGTCGGCGATATCGGCATCGGCTTGATCCCGCGCCTCGCCGAGCGCGTGAAAACGTGCGATCTGCTGCTCGTCGCCGGCGCGCGGCTCGGCGAGATGACGACGAGCGGCTTCAGCCTCATCGACATTCCCGTGCCGAAGCAGGCGTTGGTGCATGTCTATCCCGACGCCGAGGAGCTCGGCCGCATCTATCAGCCGACGCTGCCAATCCATTCCGGCATGAAGACCTTCGCTGCCGCCGTCGCGCGCATGAAATCGCCGGGCAAGGTCGCGTGGAGCGCCTGGCGCAAGGAGGCGCGCGCCGACTATCTCGAATGGATCAAGCCGCTGCCCAATCCCGGCAAGGTGCAGATGGCCGAGATCATGGTCTGGCTGCGCGAGCGCCTGCCGCCCGATGCGTTCATCGTCAATGGCGCCGGCAACTACTCGGGCTGGATCCACAAATACTATCAGTTCCGCCGCTATCGCACGCAGGTGGGGCCAACTTCGGGCTCGATGGGCTACGGCACGCCGGCCGCGGTGGCAGTGAAACTCATGCATCCCGAGCGCATCGTCGTGAACTTCGCCGGCGACGGCTGCTTCCTAATGCACGGCCAAGAGGTCGCGACCGAAGCGCTCTACAACGTTCCCGTCGTCAACATCGTCGTGAACAACGGCATCTACGGCACGATCCGCATGCATCAGGAGCGCGAATACCCGAAGCGCGTGATCGCGACCGAGCTCCGCAATCCCGATTTCGCCGCCCTCGCCCGCGCCTACGGCTTGCATGGCGAAACCGTGACGGAAACCCAACAATTCGCGCCCGCGTTCGAGCGCTGTCTCGCCGCCGGCAAACCGGCGCTGATCGATCTTATCATCGATCCCGAAGCGATCACCACGCGCACGACCATCACCAAGATCCGCGAGGCGGCGCTGGCGGCGGGGCGATAATGCACGAAATGAGCTTGTCGTCCCCGCGAAAGCGTCGCAACGCAAGGGCGTTGCTTAGGTCAAATCGCGCCTTGCGCGATTTGACAGAAGCTCGGCACTTGCCGAGCGTCTGCGTCCCAGCTTTCGCGAGGACGACAGTCTCGGTCAAGGTTTGAATTGAAAAAGCAAGTGGGGAGAGAACAATGATCGTCGAAGAACGCATCTACACATTGAAGGTCGCCGGCGCGCCGGAGTGGCTCAAGGCCTACGAGGCCGAGGGCATGAAGATCCAACTGGCGCACCTCGGCAACATGGTCGGCTACTATTCGACCGAGGTCGGCGATCTCAATCTCATCGTCCACATGTGGGCCTACGAGAATTTCGAGGACCGCCTGAAGCGCCGCGCCGCGCTCGCGGGCGATCCCGCCTGGCGCACCTACCTGGGCAAAGTCGGGCACCTCGTGCTCAACCAGAAGAACCGGATCATGAACCCGGCGCCGTTCTTCGCGCCGCGCCTCAAGACGATGCTCGAGGCTGCGAAGAAGCTCGGTTAGGATCGCGCTCGGCGGCACCTGCCGGCTCCGGCGCGATGAGGCCGCTCTTCCAAATCGCGCGCAGGTCGGCGGGCGTGCCCTTGAATGTGCTGCGGTCGCAGGCGCCGACACCGGCGACAGGCACAGCCTCGGGACCGTCGGTGCCGTTGGTGTGTTGCCACAAGGTCCAGTCGACCCAGGTCTTCTGCACGAAAGGCGCAGGATCGCGCACATAGGCCGCGAGCCACAACGGGCATTGCGCGAACAGCGGGTGTTTCGCATTGCCCATCTGCTCTTTGAAAAGATGCCCGCAGTAGAAAACCGGGAAGCGCCCCGTTTTCTCGTGGACGCGCGCGACAAATTTTTCGGCGATCGGGATCGTCATCTGCGTGCCGCTCGGATTCTCCTCGTAAT
>JBKOUH010000108.1:0-6090 GCA_046723285.1 Pseudomonadota bacterium | reverse complement strand
AGCCCATGCCGAGTAAAGCGGAGGAAGCCGCCGACACGGTCACCGTCGACGTGGCGATCATCGGCGCGGGCCCGGTCGGTCTCTTCGCCGTGTTCGAATGCGGCATGCTCGGACTTTCCACCGCCGTCATCGACGCGCTCGAGGCCACGGGCGGCCAATGCGCGGCGCTCTATCCCGAGAAGCCGATCTACGACATCCCGGCGATCCCCGAAATCGACGCCGCCGGCCTCGTCGCCAAGCTCGAGGCGCAGGCGGCACCGTTCAAGCCACGCTATCTCTTGGGTCAGCGCGTCGAGACGCTCGCGCGCGATGGCGCCGATTGGGTGCTCACGAGCGCCGCTGGCCATGCGATCCGCGCGCGCGCGGTTTTCATCGCGGCCGGCGCCGGAGCCTTCGGCCCCAACCGGCCGCCGCTTCCGCACCTCGCCGATTACGAGGGCAAGAGCGTCTTCTATCTCGTCAAGCGGCGCGAGGATTTCCGCGGTAAGCGCGTCGTCATTGCCGGCGGCGGCGATTCCGCGGTCGATTGGGCGCTCTCGCTCTCGGAAGTGGCAAAAGTCGCGCTGGTTCATCGCCGCGACAAATTCCGCGCCGCGCCGGAAAGCGGCGCACGCCTCAAGGCGCTCGCCGCCGTGGGCGAGATCGAGGTTGTCGTCCCTTATCAATTGGCGGCGCTGGTCGGAAAAGGCGGCGTGCTCTCGGCCGTCACCGTCGAAGATCTCGATGGGCGCCGGCGCGACCTTCCCGCCGATGTGCTGCTGCCATTCTTCGGCCTCGCCGCCAGCCTCGGGCCGATCGCCGCGTGGGGGCTTGCGCTCGAACGGCACCAGATCGTCGTCGATCCGGCGTCGTCCGAAACTAACCAGCCCGGCCTCTACGCCATCGGCGACGTTGCCGCCTATCCGGGCAAGCTGAAGCTCATCTTGACCGGCTTTGCAGAGGCCGCCCGCGCCGCCCACAGCGCCTTCTCCCGCTGCCGCCCCGGCGAAGCGCTGCATTGGGAATATTCGACCACGAAGGGCGTGCCCGGGCGTTAGCGCGCACGGCATTCGCGAATTCCGACATCGCTCTGAAATACCTGCGCCGCCGTTGGCCAGGCCATGGTGCCGGTATCGCCGCGGCGGTAGGATCGCGGCGGGCAAGGGGTGTCATCGCGCGCGCAATAGGCGCCGCACAACTCGTGGGAGGAGACGATGACCCATGGCCCCAAGCTGCCGATCAAGCTCGATTCCGCGACCAACGGCGAGTTCGCGCCGGTGCCGGTCGGCAGCACGATCGCTTATGCGCGGGCGCTCGCGCACGACCGCATTACCGGCAACGCGAAGCGCGTCGGCCAGAGCCGGCGGCGCTTCATGGCCGGCGTCTGCGGCGCCGCCACGACGTTGCTGGCGCTGAACGACGCCTACGCGATGCGCGGCATTGGCGGCGGCAGGTTCGAACTGCCGCGCGAAGCCGAAGTCGAGCCCGAGGCGGCCGAGGCGATCATGGGCCGCGAGTTCATCTTCGACATCCAGACGCATTTCGTCGAAGCCAACGGCACGGCGTGGCGCAAAGGGCCGGTGGAAGGGGCAAAGGATTTCGACGCGATCGGTCAGCTCGTCGCCGGCCTCCCGCCCAAGTCCTGCGCGGCCGGCAGTGGCACGCTCAAATGCTACGACGCCGAGAACTACGTCAAAGACGTGTTCCTCGACAGCGACACCGATCTGGCCGTGCTCTCGTTCGTCCCGGCGCTGCCCGACGAGAACCCGGTCTCGATGAAAGAGGCCTTGCGCGTGCAAGCGCTCGTGGCGGCGCTCGGCCAGGGTCGCCGGCTGCTGATGCATGCGATGATCGTGCCCAATGTCGCCGACCGGAAGCGCGAGTTGGCGCGCATGGGCGAGATCCAGAAGCAATACAAAATCTCGGCGTGGAAGGTTTACCCGCAATGGGGCCCGAAGGGCGTCGGCTGGTGGCTCGACGATCCCGAGATCGGCATTCCGTTCATCGAGCAGGCGCGCAGCAACGGCCTCAAGATCATCTGCATGCACAAGGGCTTTGCATTCCCGGGCAACGAGCCGAAGTTCTCTTCGGCGCAAGACGTGGGGCGCGTCGCCAAGAAATATCCGGACATGAACTTCATCATCTATCACTCGGGCATCGAGGCCGACCGGCCCGAGGGCGCCTTCGATCCGGCCAAGGCCGACCGCGGCGTCGATACGCTGATCAAATCGCTCGTCGACAACGGCATCCAGCCGAATTCGAACGTCTACGCCGAGATCGGCAGCACTTGGCGGCTCGTGATGAAGAAGCCGGATCAGGCCGCGCACACGCTCGGCAAGCTCGTCAAATATGTCGGCGCCAAGCGCGTGCTGTGGGGCTCGGATTCGATCTGGTACGGCTCGCCGCAAGATCAGATCCAGGCCTTCCGCGCGTTTCAGATCAGCAAGGAGTATCAGGACAAGTTCGGCTACGCGGCGCTCACGCCCGAGCTCAAGGCCGATATCTTCGGCTTGAACGCGGCGCCGATCTACGGCGTCGATCCCGGCACGGCGCGGAAGCGCGGCAGCCTCGATGCCTTAGGGCGCATGAAGGCCGAATATCGCGAGGAGCCGAGCCCGAGCTTCGAGACGCTCGGCCCCCGCGACGCCGCTGAATGGCGCCGCTTCCAAAAGGTGCACGGCGTCGGGCCGGGTTGAGGCGCGCGGATCCGCGAAGCGGTTCTGTCCCGGAGCCCAGGGTTGCCGCGCAGCGGCTACCCTGGGTTCAGGCGCAAATTCATTCAACCCCGAAGGGGTTGTGCCCGCGGGGACGCCGCCGGCACAACCCTTTCAGGGTTGATAGAGACGTCTCCCAATTCCCAGGGTGGCGGCTTCGCCGCAACCCTGGGCTTTGGGCCGGAACCGCTTCGCGGTTCAATTCCACTATCGGCATCAATTTACACCCGCAGCGCTTTGCGGATGCGCGCGCCGGCGCCGTCGAGCCGCGCCGCGGGCTCGTTGGCGAACACGAAGCGGATGTATTGGCTCCCGTGCGTCTCGCCCCAGCCCTTCATCGCGGTGGCGCAGATGCCCTCGGCCAACAGGCGCTCCGACATCGCCGCGCCGTCGATGCCGAAATCGGAAACGCGCAGCAGCGTGGACCAGCCGCCGGCCGGCACGCCCACCGGCAGGCCCTTGAGCTCGCGCAACAGCGTATCGCGCCGGCGCTGAAGCTCGGCGACGTAAGCGGGCAGCGTCTCATAGGAGCGCTCGAGCGCGATGGCGGCGGCGTCTTGCGCAATGCCCACCGGCACCACGACATTCGCCATGCCCACGGCGGCGAGATCGGGCATGTAGCTCTCCGGCGCCACGATCCAGCCGACGCGCCAGCCGATCATGCGCAGCTCCTTCGAGGCCGAGCCGATCGTGATCGTGCGCGCCGCCATGCCGGAAAGGCCCGCGGGATGGATCACGCGCCGCCCGTCGAACAGCAGGCGCTCCATCGCCGAGTCGAGAATGAGCAAGAGGTCGTGCTCGATGCAGAGCTCGGCGACCAGCGACCAATCGCCCTCGTCGAACACGCCGCCGCTCGGCATCGAAGGTGACATCAGCAGCATCGCGCGCGTCTTGGGACCGATGCTGGAGGCGAGCGCCTGGCGGTCGAGCGTCCACGGCGCGCCGGGCGCGAAGCGGAACGGCACGAAGCGGGGCACGCCGCCCGCGAGGCGCACGCGGTTGACGAGCCCGGCGTAAGTGGGATCCGTTACGATCACCTCGTCGCCGATCTCGATCGTGGCGAGCAGCACGTTGAGGATGCCGGAGAGCCCGCCCGCCGCGATCACGCAATTGCGCTCGCCGGAATAGGCGACGCCCGAAAGCCGCGCGACATGCGCCGCCGCCGCGTTGCGCAGGCGCGTCTGGCCCACGAACGGCAGATAGGAATTGTCGTCGTCGGTGCTGGCCGCGCGCCGCGTGCGCTCGATCGCCTCGGCGTCGGGCGGAACGTCGGTGTCGAGATTCTCGAGCCGCAGAAGATCGCGCGGGCCGGCGCGCCTATCGGCGTCCGCGATCGAGCCCATGCGGTCGACGCCGATGCCGGTGATGTGCGCGAGCCGTTGCGGGCGAGAGCGGGTCATGCGCGCGATAAATCACAATCGCGATGCAGAGCCAATCGCCGGCGCGCTCTTGACACCTCTACGTATAAGTTCTATTTTTGTTCTTTGTGCTTGGACCCGGTCGGCATTCGCCTGAAGCCGTTCGCGCACGAGACGAGATGACGAGTTACCGTACGGAAATCGTCTTTTATCGTTATTTGGGAGCGCCAAAAGACGATAAATGACGAGAAAAGACGATCAATGACGAGCTAAATCAAATCTCGTCTTTTATCGTCGTCGGACGCGCCGGGCGGGCTCAGGCTGCGGCCTTGGGCCCCGTGCCGGTCTTGGGCTCGGAGAGAACGCGGCGCGGCGCCATCTCGTTCAGCGGCGGCGAGGCCATGCGCGGCTGCGGCCCCGGCGGCGGCTGCGGAACCTTGGCCCGCAGCGGCAGCCAGCAGGTGACCTTGGTGCCGACGCCGGGCTTGCTCTGCATCTCGACGCGCCCGCCATGTAGCTCGATCAGGCTGCGCACGAGCGCGAGGCCGAGGCCGGCGCCGGCCGGGCGGCCATGCTTGTCCTTGCCGCGCACGAACGTGTCGAAGACGCGGTTCGCGTCCTCTTCGGGAATTCCCATGCCGGTGTCTTCGACCGAGAGCGCCACTTGCTGGCCGACGCGCCGCGCGGCGACGCCGATGCGCCCGCCCGCCGGCGTGAACTTGATCGCGTTGCCGACGAGGTTGAAGAGCGCGTGCTTCAGGCGCCGCTCGTCGGCCTGGATGAGTCCGATATCGGCCGGCACGTCGGTCTCGAGTTGGAGTTCCTGGCCGCGCGCCCATTCGCCGGTGATCTGCACGACGCTGTCGACGACGCCCTTGATCGAGACCGGCTCGATGTCGAGCACCATGCGGCCCGCTTCGATGACGGCGAGGTCGAGGATGTCGTTGATGAGCGTCAGCAAGTGCTGCGAGGCCTCGAGCACGCCCTCGGTGTATTCCACTTGGCGCTGATTGAGCTGGCCGAAATACTGGTTATTGAGGATCTCGGTGAAACCGATGATCGCGTTCAGCGGCGTGCGCAGCTCGTAGCTGATGTTGGCGATGAAGTCGGCCTTGACGCGATCGGCCTGCTCCAATGCCTCGGCGCGTTCGCGCAACGCACGCTCGACGCGCACCGTGTCGGTGATGTCGCGGCCGCTCATCAAGACGCCGCCGTCGGGCAGCGGCACCAGCGCATAGGCGATGACGCGCCCGTCGGTGAGGCGCGCGCGGCCCTGGCGCACGCGCCGGTTCGTGACGCGCGCCATGATCGCGGGCTTGGCCTTGTCCCACGAATCCCTGACCGGCAACAGCGAGCGGCAATGCTCGAGCACGGCGCCGACGTGCGGGCTGCCGGCCGTGAATTCTTCCTCGAGCTTCCACATGCGGCGGAAAGTCGGGTTCGAGAGCTTCAAGCACCCGTCCTCGCCGAACACGGCGACGCCGTCGAACAGGTGGTCGATCGTATCGCGCTGCACGGCGGCGAGCGTGATGACCGAGCGCTCGAGCGCCAAGCGATAGGTCACGTTCTCGAACGTGAAGAGAAGCCCGCCCAAGGGATGCGGCGAGACCACCATCCAGATCGCCATGCCGTTCGGCAGGTGCAGCAGCTCTTGGCGCGGCTCGATCAGGCCCTTGATCCACGTCGTCCACTCGCTGCGCAAGCCGGCGAAGTTGCCGGTCTCGGGCAGCATCCGTTGCTGGCGCAGCTGGTCGAGGAGGTCGGCGAGTGTCGGGCCGGCTTCGAGCCAGGCCTCGTTCAAGCCCCAGAGCCGCGCGAACGCGCCGTTGAAGAATTTGATGGCGCCGTCTTGCCCCACGATGATGATCGCGATGGCGAGGCGCTCAAGCACCTCGTTGTGCGCGGCGGTGTGGCGCGCCACGCTCTGTTTGGTCTCCTCGGTCGAAGTGATGTCGAGCGCATAGCCGGCGGTGGAGTTGGGCGAGATCGGCTGCTCGCCGATCTCGTACAGGCGCCGCGTGCCCTCGACGACGATGTGC
>JBKOUH010000021.1:0-3808 GCA_046723285.1 Pseudomonadota bacterium | reverse complement strand
TCGCGCGAGCTATTCCAGAAGATCGAGGACCATCTCGGCACCGAGCGCCTCTACGCCGAGGTGCGCGACGAGCTCGAGGACATGAGCAACTATCTCGACAGCGACGCGCTGCGCCGCCAGTCCAACACCATGATCCGGCTGACCGTGGTGACGATCCTCGGGCTCATCCTCGCGGCGGTGACCGGCTTCCTCGGCATGAACATCATCTCCGAGGCCGACGCCGGCTATGTCATGAAGGTCGTCTATTTCCTCGCGACGCTGCTCGGCTTCGTCGCCCTCGTCGCCTATACGCTGCTGATCTCGCGCCGGCTCTCGGAATTCCTCGACGTGCTCACCGACGACCGATTGCCGGGCAAGCGCAAATGGCGGGCGTTCCTGCGCGTGTGGCGGAAGCGGCCGAGCGATTAGCCGGCCGCCGGCGGCTCGGGCGCGGCCGGGAGCTTGGCGCGGCCTTCGCGCGCGGCGATCGCCTCTCGGCGGACGACGTAGACGCCCGAAGCGAAGATCACGGCGGCGCCGACCCAGGTCCAGACGCTCGGGATCTGGTCGAAGACGACTATGCCGATGATGGCGACGAAGACGAGGCGCGCGAAGTCGATCGGCACGATCGCCGAGGCATCCGCCGCGCGCAGCGCGCGCGTGAAGCAGAGATGCGCGAAGGTGCCGACGACGCCGACCAGCGCCATCCAGCCCAGCATGCCCCACGTCGGCCACTGCCATACGAAGGCGGCGGGAACCAGCGACATCGGCGTGAGGTAAATGCCCATATAGGCCACGATCGCGTTGGGCGACTCGGTGCGCGCCAGCGTCTTGACCATGATCGTGGAGCAGGCCTGCGTGCCGGCGGCGAACAGCGCCACGGCGGCGCCCATCGCCGGGACATCGCCGCTGCCGGGCCTCAAGATGACGAGCGTGCCGACGAAACCGACGAGGACGGCGGCCCAGCGCCGCAGGCGCACGACCTCGCGCAACACCAGGGCCGCGAGGATCGTGGTGAAGAAGGGCGCGGTGAAGCCGAGCGCCGTCGCCTCGGTGATCGGCAGCAGCGAGACGGACCAGAACCACGCCATCATGCTGAAGACGCCGACGGCGGAGCGCAGCGTGTAGAGCTTGAAGCGCGCGGTCTTGAGGCCGGCGAACCCGGCCTTGATGATCCAGGGCGCCATCACCACGAGGCTGAAGAGATTGCGGAAGAACGCGACTTCCCAGGGGTGAACGCCGTGATCGGCGACGAAGCGGACGAGGCCCGTCATCGTCGCGAAGCCGGCGCAGGCCAGGATCATCCATCCGCCGCCCGCGACGATGTCGGACGGGCGCTCCAGCGCCTTTGTATCCGGCGAGATCGCCCGTTGCGGGTCGCGGTCGCTCATCGCGGCCACTCTAGGAACAGCCGCCGGGCAAGTCACCCTGCCTTCGCATGAGGCAGCCATGCGTCGCGCGGACCCGTTGCGCGCATGCCCTCCGCCGACGCAAATTCGCGCCCGAAAGCGAGGAGACAGACACGTGACCGAACGGCCGCTCTGGACGCCGTCAGAGGCGCGCATCGGCGCCACCAACATGAGGCGCTTCGTGGATTTCGTGGCCCAGCGCTACGGCGCCAATGCCACGGACTACGAGACCCTCTGGAGCTGGTCGATCGCGAACAGCGAGAAGTTCTGGACCGCGGTCTGGGACTTCTGCGGCGTCAAGGCCGAAACGCGCGGAACGCGCGTCCTCGTCGACGGCGGCAAGATGCCGGGCGCGCGCTTCTTCCCCGATGCGAAGCTCAATTTCGCCGAGAACCTCTTGCGCCGGAACGACGACACCGACGCGCTCGTCTTCTGGGGCGAGGACAAGGTGCGCCGCCGCATGAGCTGGCGCCAGCTCAACGCCGAAGTCTCGCGCCTACAACAGGCGTTGCGCGCCGAGGGGCTGCGCGCCGGCGATCGCGTCGCCGCCTATATGCCGAACATGCCTGAGACGATCGTGGCCATGCTGGCGGCATCGAGCTTGGGCGCCGTGTTCAGCTCGTGCTCGCCCGATTTCGGCGTCCAGGGCATCCTCGACCGCTTCGGCCAGATCGAGCCCAAAATCCTCATCAGCGCCGACGGCTATCATTACGGCGGCAAGACTCATTCGGTGCTGGAGAAACTCGCCGAGGTGCAGCGCAACCTGCCGAGCCTCAAGCGCACGCTGCTCGTGCCCTACGCGTCGAATACGCCGGATCTCCGCAACCTCCGCGACACGCGGCTCTGGTCCGATTACATCAAGATCTTCGACGCGCGCGCGGTGGAATACACGGCCGTCCCGTTCCACCACCCGCTTTACATCCTCTATTCCTCGGGCACCACCGGCGTGCCGAAATGCATCATTCACGGCGTCGGCGGCGCGCTGCTGAAGCACTTGACCGAGCAGAAGCTCCACTCCGACATCAAGCCCGGCGACCGCGTGTTCTGGTTCACGACCTGCGGCTGGATGATGTGGAACTGGCTCGCCTCGTGCCTCGCCTCGGAGGCGACGCTGCTGCTCTACGACGGATCGCCGTTCCACCCGACCGGCAACGTGGTCTTCGATTTCGCCGATGCCGAGCGCATGACGTGGTTCGGAACTTCGGCGAAATTCATCGATGCCTGCAACAAAGCCGGGCTGGAGCCGATCAAGACGCACAAGCTATCGACCGTGCGCGGCCTCGGCTCGACCGGCTCGCCGCTGGTGCCCGAGGGCTTCGACTACGTCTACACGAAGATCAAAGCCGACATGCATCTCGCCTCGGTTTCGGGCGGCACCGACCTCATCGGCTGCCTCGTCGGCGGCAATCCGCTAGGGCCGGTCTGGCGCGGCGAAATTCAGGCGCCCTATCTCGGCATGGCGATCGACGCCTTCGACGACGACGGCAAGCCGGTGCGCGGCGAGAAGGGCGATCTCGTCTGCACCAGGCCGTTTCCGTCGATGCCGTTGGGCTTCTGGAACGACCCCGACGGCAGCAAATACTTCAACGCGTACTATGCGAAGTATCCGAATGTCTGGTGCCACGGCGACTGGGTCGAGATCACGAAACACGGCGGCTTCATCATTTATGGCCGCTCCGACGCGACGCTCAATCCGGGCGGCGTGCGCATCGGCACGGCCGAGATCTATCGCCAGGTGGAGCAGCTCGACGAAGTGGTGGAATCGCTCGTAATCGGCCAGGACTGGCAGGGCGACGTGCGCGTGGTGCTGTTCGTGCGGTTACGAGAGGGCCAGACGCTCGACGACAAGCTCGCCGACAAGATCAAGAAGCAGATCCGCGCCAACACCACGCCGCGCCACGTGCCGGCGCGCATCCTGCAAGTCGCCGATATCCCGCGCACCAAGAGCGGCAAGATCGTCGAACTCGCCGTGCGCGACGTCGTGCACGGCCGCCCAGTCAAGAACAAGGAAGCGCTCGCCAACCCCGAAGCGCTCGAGCTGTTCAAGAATCGCGCCGAACTCGCCGGCTGAAACAAGCCCTCGAGCGCAAAACGGCCCGCCTCTTTCGAGGCGGGCCGCTCGCTATTCCGTAAGGCCCTCGAGGCCGTCCGGCTTAGTAGCAGTACCAGCGATAGAAGTAGCGGTACTGGTAGCCGTTCGTGACGTAGAAGTAGCGGTAGTAGCAGGCCGTCGGCGCGACGCTCGACTCTTTGCTGATCTGCGGGCCGATCTCGGGGTTGGGCGAGGTGGCGGAGGCGGTGCCGGCAAGGCCGATCGAGAGCGCGATCGCGGCGGTGAGCGTGAGAAGGGTCTTCATGGCTTGGTCCTCGGGTTCGGGCTTGATCTCTCGGGGCGTTGTCCGTCGCCCCATCTGACGCGG
>JBKOUH010000390.1:0-3053 GCA_046723285.1 Pseudomonadota bacterium | reverse complement strand
GACGACGGCAGTCGCGCACCGCAAGCTGACCATGGCCGAGATCGAGGAAGGCACGCCGGACGACGTGATCGAGCGGAAGTTCGAGCGCCTGCTGCGCGTGTTTATGCCGCCCGACGCGCGGCGGCGCCTCATCGACGCGTGCTGGTCGCTCGACCGGCTGCCCCAGGCCGGCGCGGTCGTCGACCATACCTTGTTCTGATCCGGCGCGGAGAAGGCTTGTGACCAAGGACATCGAGAAGGACGCGGATCGCCTGATCGAAACGATCGCCGGTGGCGGCATCGCCGTCTTTCCGGTCGACGTCGGCTACGCCATCGTGGCCAACCGCGAGCCGGCCATCGAGCGCATTTTCCAGGTCAAGCAGCGCAGCTACGACAAGCCCTGCGGCATGTTCAGCAATTGGGCGATGTTCCTCGACATGGCGACGGTGGGCCAGCGCGAGCGCGAGATGGTCGACACGGTCATCCACCGCTACAAGCTGCCGCTGTCGGTAGTCGTTCCCTACAAGGTCGATCATCCGCATTTCGGCGGCCTGACGCCGCGCGCGCGCTCGATCTCCTCCCGGGCGGGGACGATCGACATGCTGCTCAACGCCGGCACGCTCCACGATGCCATCGCCGAGCGGAGTTTCGCCCGGCGCCTGCCGGTCCTCGGCTCCTCCGCCAACATGTCCTTGACCGGCAGCAAGTATCGCCTGGCCGACGTCGAGGCGCCGGTGCGCGCGGTGGCCTCGCTCGTGCTCGATTACGGCAACACCAAATACAGCCATCCCGACGGGATGGGCAGCACGATCATCGAGCTGCCGGGCGGGAAGCCGCTTCGCAAAGGAATCGTCTACGACGAGGTTTGCGACATTCTATCGAAGCACTTCGCCGTCGATCCGCGGAAGCTCGGCTAGAGCGCCAAGCGGTCGATGATCCCGGCGACGCTCGGCGCTTCGTCGATGCGCCAGAGCGCTTGGAGTAGATCGCGCTGCTTCTGCTCGCCGAGCGCGGCCGTGAGCTTCAGGAACTTGCCTTCAAGCTCGGCATCCGACAGGCCGCGGGCGATATCGGCCTCGGTCCAGGCGATATGCGCTTCGTGGCTGCGCCCGGCGCGATCGGTGGCCGTGATCCGGCAATTGCGCACGGCCGGCGCCGCTTTCGTGAACGCATCCGCGATGTCGATCTTGGTGCGCCCGATCAGGTCCACGACCTCGGGCGCACGGAAGCGCCCGCCCTCGAAGCTCTCCGGGTCGATTGCTCCGTCGACCAGCATCAGGGCGATCGTCACGGGCATGGAATGGTCCGCCGTCTCGCGCGTCTTCGGCGCCCAGAGCTCGCGATCCTCGACGGCGCCCTTGTAGGCCGAGCGATAGGTTTCGACGCGCAGCGCGGCGATATCGGGTGCCGCGATTTTGGCGCGCAGCGCCTTGGCGACATCGCCCGGCAACTGGCACGAGTCGCGGACGGGGTATTTCTTCAAGTTGGTCTGCGCGATGCCGAACGCGCGGCCGTTCTTGGGCGTGGCGAAGGGCTTGATGTCGTAGGGCTTGCCTATGGTCTGCTTCCAGAGCCCGAAGACCCCGTCGAACGGCTCGTAGGGGCCGGTCATGCCCTGGGCGGCGAGCTGCGCGGCGAAGACGCCTTGGCGCGCGCCGTTGGCGGCCGCGCAGCCTTTCCACATCGAGAGCTCGCCCGCGCGCGTCTGATAGGTCGAGAGATTGGGAATGATGGAGAGAGCGAGGGCCTGAGCGAGCTGCGCGCGGGACAAGCCGAGCAAGCGGCCGGCCGCGAGCGCGCAGGCCATTACACCGGGAACGGGCTGATCCCATCCCGCGTCGTTGAACGGCACCGAATCGACGAAGCGGCACTGCAGCTCGTAGGAGACGACCAGCGCCTCGAGAAACGCGCGGCCGCTGGCGTTCACCGTCTCGGCCACGGCGAGGATGCCGCCGAGATTGTCGGAGGGGTGCGAGCCGTCGACGGTGCGATGCGTATCGTTGAGATCGAGATAGCGCAGCATGCAGCCGTTAGCGAAGGCGGCGAGATCGGGCGTCGTCCGCACCAGGCTGCCCCAGACGCGGGAGCCGGCGTTGCCCGCGACCGGCAGCGCCAGCTTGCGGGCGATCTCGACCGGCGGCGCCGCATAGGCGGCGAGCGCGCAGCCGATCGTGTCGATCACGCGGCGCTTCGCCTGATGCGCGACCGCGGCCGGAAGATCGCCGATCCGCAGCGCCGCGGCGTAGTCGACCATCCTCTCTTCGAGCGCGCCCATCCCTGTTCCCTTTCTTCTTCGGGCTACGACGCGGCCGGCGGCAGCTCGACGCCGAACCAGCGCGCGAGCACGTCCCGGATCAACTCGAAGCACGCCCCATAGCGGACCACGGCCATCGTCTCGATGTCGAGCAAGGTCGACGAGGCCTTGTAGTGATGATACTTGCGCAGCCCGTAATCGACGATGACGTCGGCGATCGCCTTGATCTCGGGCTCGATGTCCTCGACGCGGAACTTGGTCCCGCTGAGTGACTTATTCGCAGACGAGCCGAACAGCGGCTGTGTTTCAGCAAGGCTCAGTTGACATATGGCTTCGTGAAAGGGACCGGCATTGAGGAGCATGCAGACGGTGCCAGCGCGAGTGCTGCGATCCCACGCTTCCCGGTCGAGTTTGCCCAGGAGCGGGTGCCGTTCGTCGACCGGTGCGATTAGTCCTAGTGGCAGGTCCTGATCGATAGTGATGGCGCGCACAATATCGCGCTGCCTTGGCGTCAATCGGTGGACTTGGCGGTGGATATCGTCGTTACCCAGCATCGCGTTCAGCTTGGTCGGCGCGCGTTGTTTAGTGTCGAAAATCCTCTTCAGCGCTGGAGCTGCCCCGCCGATCAGCGCGTAGCCGACGTCATTCGGCAAAATTGCGATTCCGCCGGCCTTAATGGCATCAAAAGCTCGCCTTGCGTCGACGGCCACATCGGCCCGGCCGGGTTTCATGTGTCGGCCTTGTTGTGTGTACCGAATATCAGCTCCGCGCGTAGAATGGTGTAGTCCGCCAAGAACCGGCGTGGATGTTACCGCGCCAG
>JBKOUH010000134.1:0-5887 GCA_046723285.1 Pseudomonadota bacterium | reverse complement strand
ATGGTGAGCGTCGCGCCATAAGCGGTGTCCCAGAACCGGAACGCGACTTCATAAATGTAGAACAGCAGCAGCTCGGTCGCGTTGTCCGGGCCGCCGCGCGTCATCACCACCACGTGGTCGACCATGCGGAACGCGTTGATGATCGCGTTGACCAGCACGAACAGCGTCGTCGGCATGAGCAGCGGGAAGGTGATGCGCCGGAAGAAGTACCAGCGCCCGCTGCCCTCGATCGCGGCGGCCTCGGCCAGCACCGGCGAGATCTGCTGAAGGGCGGCCAGATAGAAGATCATGAAGAAGCCGGCTTCCTTCCAGATCGTCACGATCATGAGGCAGACGAGCGCCGTCGCGCGCGAGCCGAGCCAATTGTGGGCGCCGGCGCCGAACAGTTTTGCGATCTGGTCCACGAGGCCGTAGTCGGGCGTGTAGAAGAACAGCCAGATGTTGGCGACGGCGATCATCGGCAGCACGGTCGGCGTGAAGTAGGCGAGGCGCAGCAGTCCGCGGCCGCGGATCTTGCCGTTGACCCAAAGCGCCATCAGCAGCGCCAGTGCGATCGAGGCCGGAATAGTGCCGGCCGCGTAGATCGCGTTGTTCTCGAGACTCTTCCAGAAGATCGGGTCCTCGAGCATCGCGCTGTAATTGTCGAGGCCGACGAAGCGCGACGCCCGCGCGCCCTTGGGCGTCGAATAGAAGCTTTCGATGAAAGTCGCGACGGCGGGGAAATGCGTGAAGGCGCCGAGCAACACCGCGGCCGGCAGCAGCAGCAGCCAGCCGTAGATATGCGCGGCGCCGCTGCGCGCGCGCGCCGAGGCCCGCCCCGACGAGGAGGGGGCGGGCCTCGGGCCTTCGGCTACGGCGACCGCGCCGGTCACCGATAGGTTTTGAGGATGCGGTCGGCCTCGGCCTGCGCGTCCTTCATCGCCGCGGCCGGTGTCTTCGAGCCGGTCAGCGCGGCCTGGAGCCCGTCATTGAGCGCCTTGGTGACGCGCTGATTGTCGTGCGTCGACAGCTCGGCCACCGCGTATTGCAGCTGATCGCGCGCGACGGCCGCGGGCGGGAACTCCTTGACGTAGGCCTGCATCACCGGCGTTTCCCAGGCCGCCGCCGACACCGCGACATAGCCGGTCGCGATGCCCCACTTGGCCGCCTGCTCGGGCGAGGTCATCCACTTCATGAACACCAGCGATGCCGCCTGCTGCTCGGGCGTGGACTTCTTGAACACGTAGAAATTGCCGCCGCCGGTGGGCGAGCCGCGCCGTTTGTTGCCGGGCATCATCGCCACGCCGAACGGGAACTTGGCGTTCGCGCGCACATTGGTGAGGTTGCCGGTCGTCGTCCACATGATCGCGACCTTGCGCTCGAAGAAGTCCTTGGGCGTGGTGCCCCAGTCGGTGATGCCGGGCGGGTGGATCTTGTGCTTCCGGCTGAGGTCGACCCAGAACTGCAACGCCTCGACGACTTTGGGGTCGTCGTAGTTGGTCTTGGTGCCGGCCTCGTTCATCAAGCGCACGTCGTTCTGCGTGGTGAGCGCCTGGAACAGCCAATAGGGGAAACCCGACGAGGGAATCTGGATCGCCCATTGGGTCACGTTGCCCTTGTCGTCGCGCTTGGTGAGCTTCTGGCCGTAGGCGACGAGCTCGTCCCAGGTCTGCGGCGGCTTCTCGGGATCGAGGCCCGCTTCCTTGAACGCGTCCTTGTTCCAGTACATGACGATCGTCGAGCGCTGGAACGGAACGCCCCAGGTCTTGCCGCCGGTTTGGCTGTTCTCCATGAAGCCCGGATAGAAGCCGGCGAGCCATTTCTTGTCGTCGTCGGTCTTGAGCAACGAGTCGATCGGCACGATCGCGTCCTCGTCGATCAGCGTGTACATGTCGGTCGAGAGGATCACCGAAAGCTGGGGCACGTCGCCGCCCTTGATCGCAGTCAGCACCTTCGTGATCGTGTCCTGGTAGGAGCCGGCATAGATCGGCTTCACCTTGATCGTCGGGTTGATCTTCTCGAAGTCGGCGACCATGCCGTCGATGATCTTGGTGATCGGCCCGCCCACCGCGACCGGGAAATAGAACTGCAGCGTGGTCTCGGCTCGCGCCGCCGCGCCGATCGCCAGGCTGCCGGCGACGATCGCCGTTCCCAGCATCCGTTTCAGACTTACGCTCATACGTGCCTCCCTCCTGCTACGTGCTTCGTTTGAAGAACCTGCGTCTACGTCATGCGAACCGGCGCTGGCCGACCGCGAGCCGCGGTCGTACCGCCTCGTCGATCCGCGCGCCGGTGTTCGTGTCGAAGATGTGCTCGGCGGCGGCGGGCCAGGCGAGGCGCACCGTCTCGCCCGCGCGCACGCGAATGCCGCCCGCCGCGCGTATCGCGACCGCGGCGCCGCCGGCATCTGCCGTCACGATGGAGTCGGCGCCGAGATACTCGATCGCGGTGATTCGCGCGGGCAGGCCGTTGGCCTCGCCGAGTGTGAGGTCCTCGGGCCTGAGGCCGAGCGCGAGGCCTTCGCCCTTGCCGTCGCACACGATGGGGCCGGCCGTGCCTTTGACGACCGCGCCGCCGGCGCCGTCGGCCAAGGGCAGGATGTTCATTGGTGGCGTGCCGATGAATCGCGCGGCGAACAAGGTCGCGGGCCGCTGATAGAGCTCGGCCGGCGGCGCATCCTGCTCGATGCGGCCCTGGCGCATCAGGATGATGCGGTCGGCCATGCTCATCGCCTCCGCCTGATCGTGCGTGACGTAGACCATCGTCATGCCGAGCGATTGCTGGAGCGCGCGGATCTCGCGCCGCATCTCCTGGCGCAGCTGCGCGTCGAGATTGGAGAGCGGCTCGTCCATGAGGCACACGGGCTGCTCGGCGATCACCGCGCGGCCGAGCGCAACGCGCTGCTGCTGGCCGCCCGAAAGCTGGCTCGGCTTGCGCTCGAGCAGCGCGGCGAGGCCGAGGAGCTCGGCCACGCGTTTCAGGCGCGCGTCGCGGTCGGCCCTGGGCACGCGCCGCACCTTCAAGCCGAAGAGGATGTTCTCGGCCACCGAGAGATGCGGGAACAGCGCGTAGGACTGGAACACCATCGCGATGCGGCGCTTCGAGGGCGCGGCGTTCGTCACGTCCTTGCCGTCGATGAGGATTCGCCCGCCATCGACCTGCTCGAGCCCGGCGATGAGGCGGAGCGTCGTCGACTTGCCGCAGCCCGACGGGCCGAGCAGTACCACCAGCGCGCCGGCGTCGGCCACGAAGCTGACGCGGTCCACGGCGTGGGTGGCGCCCCAATGCTTGCTGACCTGGTCGAGAGCAATCGCGTGCACGCGCCATTTCCCCGCTACGCCTCCGCCGCGTCCCCGTGACCAGGCGCCCTGGCGACGCATCGTCTCTTCTATGCGAAGGCCGATAGCAGCGTAGCGTGACGGCTATGTGACGGTCCAGACGCCGAGTCGGGCGCTCAGGCGCGCAGCGCCTCTTTCACCCACTCGAGCCGGTCCTGGCCCCACCACATCTTTTCGCCGACGAAAAAGGTGGGAAGGCCGAACACGCCGCGCGCGATGGCGGCGTCGGTGCGCGCTTTGAGATCGTCCTTGACCGCTTGCTCCTGCGTGCCGGCGAAATAGGCCTTGGCGTCGAAGCCGTATTTCGCGAGCGCCTGGCCGATCACGGCCGGATCGTCCATGTCGAGCGCGTCGCGCCAGATCGCGAGGAACATCGCCTCGGAATAGCGCTCGAGCTCGCCGCGCCGCTCGGCGACGATGGCGCCTCGCATGATCGGCAGCGTGTTGATGACGAAATGCGGATTGTGCACGAACGGGACGCCGTAGCGCACGGCGTAGTTCGCGAGGTCCCACATCATCCATTTGCCCTTGGGCACGATGTCGACCGGCGAATGGCTGTTGATCGCCTTGAACACGCCGCCCAAGAGGATCGGCCGCCAGAGAATCTCCGCGCCGGCCTCGCGCGCGATCTTGCGCAGCTCGAAGAAGGCCAAGTGAGAGGCCGGGCTGCCGTAGTCGAAGAAGAACTCGACGGATTTCCGCATTCCGCATCCTTTCCGGCGCGTTATTGTGAGGGAGCGAGGAGGGGAGCGCGATGCCGGACATCGTCTGTCTCGGCGAGCCGATGATCGAGTTCAACCGGCAGCCGCCGGGCGCGGACGGCCGCGTGCATTGGCTCGAGGGGCACGGCGGCGACACCTCGAACTGCGCGATCGCGGCGGCGCGGCAGGGCGCTTCGGCCGGCTACATCACAGCGATCGGCAGCGACCCCTTCGGTGACGCGCTCATGCGTCTCTGGGCAGCGGAGACGGTGGACTCGAGCGCCGTGATTCGTCGGAAGGATGCGCCGACCGGCATCTACTTCGTCACCCACTCGGAGCGCGGACACGAATTCACGTTCTTCCGCACCGGCTCGGCGGCGAGCCGGCTGACCACAGCGGAAATTCCCGAAGACTACATCGCCAACGCGAAATTCTTCGAGGCGTCGGCCATCAGCCAGGCGATCAGCGAGGGCGCCAACGAAGCCGTGCTGCATGCGATGGCGCTGGCGAAGAAGCACGGCGTCGCCATCGCCTACGACACGAATCTGCGACTTCGCCTCTGGCCGCTCGAAAAAGCGCTGCCGGCGATCGAGGCGGCGTGCCGCATCTCCGATGTTGTTTTCACCAGCGACGAGGAAGCGGCGGCGCTCTGGCGCCACAAAGACGCGGACGCCGTCGCCGATGCCGTATTCGCCCTCGGCCCCGCGACCGTCGTCGTGAAGCAAGGCGGGAAGGGCGCATTGATCGCGACCCGCGCGCGCCGCGATCACATCGCCGCGCACAAAGTGAATGTCATCGATGCCACCGGCGCGGGCGACACCTTCGCGGGCGCGTTCTTGGCGCGCCGCCTTGCCGGCGACGACGTCTTCGCCGCGGCGCGCTACGCCAACGCCGCCGCCGCGCTCAAGACCGAGGGCTACGGCGCCGTCGCGCCGATCCCGCGGCCCGACGCGGTGATGAAGCTGTTGCGCCGCTGAGGTCACCACGTCTCGGACCACGGGCGGAGATCGGTCTCGAACGTCCATGCGGTGCGTGGCTGCTTGTGGATCTGCCAGAACGTCTCGGCGATGGCCTCCGGCTGCAACAGCGCGTCGGCGTTCTTGCGCTGCTCGTAGATGTCGGGCCGGTTTTCGCGGATGAAGGCGGTATCGATGCCGCCGTCGATGACGACATGGGCGACATGGATGCCCTGGGGGCCGAGCTCGCGCGCCATCGATTGCGCGAGCGCTCGCTTCGCATGCTTGCCGCCGGCGAACGCGGCGTAGCCGGCGGCGCCGCGCACGCTCGCCGTGGCGCCGGTGAAAAGAATCGTCCCGTGCCCGCGCTTCAGCATGTATTTCGCGGCCTCGCGCCCGGCGAGAAACGCGCCCATCGCGCACATTTCCCAGACCTTGAAGTAGACGCGCGCCGTCGTCTCGAGAATCGGGAACCGGACATTGCCGCCCACGTTGTAGACGCACACTTCGATGGGTCCGATGTCCCGCTCGATTTGCCCGAACAGTTCGACCACTTGCTCTTCGCGCCGGGCGTCGCTGCCGAACGCGTGCGCCTGGCCTCCCTCGGCCCGGATTCGTTCCACCAATGGCGCCAGCTTGTCGCCATGGCGGCGCGACACGCACGCCGCGAAGCCTTCGCGCGCGAAGCGCCGCGCGATCGCTCCGCCCGTATGATCGCCCGCCCCGATCACGAGAATTGCCCGCGATGCCATGCCGTTTCTCCGATCCTGCCCGCACCCTGAGCATGGCGGGCGAGGCGGTCAAGCGGGTATATGCCCGTTTTCGCCCGCGCCGGGCCGTTGGAGGCCCCTCGCTGCTGCAATGGTGCATCGCAAAGCCGTCTGTTTGCGGTGCAACATGCGCTATGTAATAT
>JBKOUH010000107.1:0-3930 GCA_046723285.1 Pseudomonadota bacterium | reverse complement strand
ACCCCGCGCGGCGCCTCGAAATTTCGCGCTTAGGCGGCGGGGGCGGCGGCGACCAATGCGGCGATCCGTCGCTGAATATCGGCGGCGGCGGCGGCCGGATCGGGGGCGGCGCGGATCGGGCGCCCGACCACGATGTAGTCGGCGCCGTATCGGAAAGCATCCTCGACATCGACCGTGCGCTTCTGGTCGTCCGCCGCGCGGTTCACGAGCGGGCGGATGCCGGGCACCACGACGAGGAGCTTCGGGCCGAGCTCGCGCCGGATCGCCTCGGCCTCGAGCCCCGAGGAGACGATGCCGTCGCAGCCCCTGGCCAGCGCATTGCGCGCGCGCGAGAGCACGATGGCTGAGACGTCCGCCTTGAAGCCCAGGCTCTCAACGTCCTTCTGGTCGAGGCTGGTCAGCACGGTGACAGCGAGGATGCGCGTCGAGCCCTTGTTGGCGCAGGCCGCTTCGACGATGGCGTCATTGCCGTGCACGGTCGCGAAATAGGCGTTGCGGCCCTGAAGCTGGCGCACCGCCGAGCCCACGGTCTGAGGCACGTCGAAGAATTTCAAGTCGACGAAGACTTTCTTGCCGCGCGCGCCGAGCCAGTCCATGAGCTCGAAATAGCCGCCGGCCATGAACAGCTCGAGGCCGAGCTTGTAGAACCACACCGCGTCGCCGAGCCGCTCGACCAGCGCCTTGGCCTCGCCGGCATTGGGCATGTCGAGCGCCACGATCAGGCGCTCGCGCGGCGGGATCGGCTTGGCGGAGAGAAAGGCGGCGGTCATGGACCCTCGCGCAGCAGCGCCGCGGTTCTGCCACCGGGCGCGGCCCCAGGCAACGTCATCCTGAGCGGCGGGCCGATGGCCGCGCGAAGGATCTCTTCGCAGTGAGGCTCCGGCGCGACAGCGATGACTTCACGCGCGCATGCCGTGCTTGGCGGCCCAGAGATCCTTCGCTTCGCTCAGGATGACGGCTTGGATTACACCGCGCGCACGGCCGACACGCGTGCCCGCGCCCGCGCGCGGCAGGCGTCGCCGAAGGCTTTGAACAGCGCGGAGCTCAACTTGTCCTCGGTCGCCTTCCATTCGGCATGCCATTGCACGCCGATCGCGAAGGCGCGCGCGCTCTTGACGCTCACCGCTTCGATCGTGCCGTCGGCGGCGTGCGCCTCGGCCTGGAGCGCCGGCGCCAGGCGGTCGATGGCCTGGGCATGCAGCGAATTGACCATGATCTCGCCAGTGCCGGCCAAACGCGCGATCGGCCCGCCCATGCGCAGCGTCACCGGATGCGAGGGCTCGTAGCGCTGGAGCGGCGGTTTCGATTTGTCCGAGCGGTGATCGAAGCGGCCCGGCACTTCCCAGAGCCGCTGATGCAGCGTGCCGCCGAGCGCCACGTTGAGCTCCTGGATGCCGCGGCAGACCGCGAACAGCGGCACGCCGTCGCGGACCGCCATGCGGATGAGCGGCAGCGTCGTCGCATCGCGGTCGGGATCGTGCGCGGTGCCCTCGACGCTGGGCGGGCCGTCGTAATGGCGCGGCTCGACATTCGAGGGGCTGCCGGTGAGGAATAGGCCGTCGAGGCGCTCCAGCAGCGCGTGCAGCTGCGTGTCGGTCAAGGCCGAGGCGCCGAGCGCCGGAATCTGGATCGGCACCGCGCCGCCCGCTTCCGCGACTGCGCGGAGATAGCGCTCCGCCGTCCAATGGCCGGGGAAATGCGTGTCCTTGATCTGGCGGCAGGCGCTGACGCCGACGAGCGCGAGGGTTTCGCCGCTGCGCGGCACATTCGGTATTTCGTTCATTGCACGCGTTCACCCGATTTCGTCAGACGCCCCGATGCGCCGCTCACTATACGCCATTCGTGGCAAAATTTGTCCAAGCTCTTCGTGCCCGGAAAATGGGCCGAGGTTCTTAACGCCCCTTCAATGCGCGGCGCCGCGCCTGGCGCACGAAATCGGGGCTGCCGAGGATCGAGCGGTGCATGAGCTTGGGTTCGAGCGCCTGCACTTTTTCGCGTTCGGCGACGCCTTCGGCGATGTGCGCGCGCCAAGCCTCCTGCGCCTGCGGCAACGCGAAGGCGTAGCTGCCGATCATCCAGGAGAGATCGAGCAGCGGCGGCAGCGGCGCGGAACCGGCGGTGGCGCGATAGCTGCTCCAGCGCCAGGCCGCCGGATCCTTGACGAGATTCGCCAGCACCGGATTCAGCACGACGTAGCGAATGAGCGGAATCAGATAGGATTCGCGCTCGACGAGGATCGCGTGGAAGCGCCCGCGGAAAAGATGTCCGTCGCGGCCATGGCGTCGGTTGAAGACCTGGGTGTAGCGGGCCGAGAAGGCTTGCATGCCGGCCGAGAGGTTCGGCTGCGGCGTCTGGAGCACGAGGTGGTAGTGGTTCGTCATCAGGCAGTAGGCATAGCAGCGCCAATCGAGCGGCGCCGCGATCTCGGCGAGGAGCTCGATGAAGCGCTGGGCGTCGGTGGCGTCGGCGAAGATCGCCTGCCGCCCATTGCCGCGGTTCATCACGTGATAGACCGCGCCGGGAAACTGAATGCGCAGCGGCCGCGGCATGAACGCCTCCTCTTTGTCGAGGCGTATCGTAGCAGCATGAGCTGGCCGCAAAAAGGGGTCAGACCCCTTTCGTAATTCAGAGGGTCTGACCCCGAGTCAATCGCACTTGCTGATGAATCCGAACAGATTGACGTCCAAGGGAATTCCGGCTTGGACGTTCTCGAGCGAGACCTGCGTCGGGCCGCCATTCTGGTCGATCACCGTCCAACCGATGAGCTGCAGCGGATTGGCGCGGAAGACGAGGCGCATCTGGCCCTTCTCGGGCGATTTCGTCTCGATGATCGTGATCGTCACCCACTGATTCTCGCGCTGCACGCGCGTGACGGTGAACTCGCCCGAAAGCGTGATGCGCTCTTGGATCAGCAGCCCGGCCGGCGTCGAGCGCAGCGGCAGATATTGCGGCTCCTTGACCTTGCAATCCTCGACAATGAGCCATTGGGGAGTCGCGAAGACGCGGAGCTTCACCGGCGGCCGGTATTCGACGCGCAGGCGCCCGGGGCGCGAGATCCACATCGTTCCGCGCGCGGTCGCCCCATTGGGAGCGATCTGCACGAAATCCGCTTTGAATGTCGTGAGGCGGTTGATGTAAGCCTCGATCCGCGCCACCTCCGCCTGGTCGGCAGGCGATAATCCCTGCGCCCAAGCCTGGCCTGAGTAAATTGCGAACAGTATAAAAAGTATAAAAGGGGTCAGACCCCTTCTAAAGTTAAAAGGGCCTGACCCCTTTGACAAGGGTGCCAACCCTTCGCGCAGCCGACGCATCGCGAATACTCCAATCGAATTCAGCTTATCTAAGTGTAACGCACGCGGGGGCTAGATCTCGCGCAGGATCTCGCGCTTGCCGGCGTGGTTGGCGGGGCTGACGATGCCTTCCTCTTCCATGCGCTCGACCAGGCGCGCGGCGCGGTTGTAGCCGATCTGGAGCTTCCTCTGGATGAAGCTCGTCGAGGCCTTGCCCTCGCGCAGCACGATCTCGACCGCCTGGCGATAGAGCCCGCCATCCTCGCCCTCTTCGCCCTCGGCGCCCAGGCCGAGCGGATCCTCTTCGTCTTCGTCCTGCGTCACCTGCTCGATGTAGGAAGGCTGGCCCTGCGCCTTGAGGTGCTTCACCACCTTCTCGACTTCGGTCTCCGAGACGAACGGCCCGTGCACGCGCGTGATGCGCCCGCCGCCGGCCATGAACAGCATGTCGCCCTGGCCGAGCAATTGCTCGGCGCCCTGCTCGCCCAGGATCGTGCGCGAATCGATCTTCGACGTGACCTGGAACGAGATGCGGGTCGGGAAATTCGCCTTGATCGTGCCGGTGATTACGTCGACCGAGGGCCGCTGCGTCGCCGTGATGAGGTGGATGCCGGCGGCGCGCGCCATCTGCGCCAAGCGC
>JBKOUH010000219.1:0-7065 GCA_046723285.1 Pseudomonadota bacterium | reverse complement strand
GCAACGTGCCGGGCAACTACAACCCGGTCGCGACCGAGTGCTACCAGGAGGGGATGCTGATCCCGCCGGTGAAGCTGTTCGAGGCGGGGCGCCTGAAGCAGGACATCGTCGACATCGTGATGGCCAATTCGCGCCAGCCGCGCAGCCTTTACGGCGATCTCAACGGCCAGATCAACGCGCTCGATCTCGGCGTGCAGCGCCTGACGGCCCTCCTCGACGAGGCCGGCGACGCCATGGTGACCGAGGCGCTGGCGGAATTGAAGGCGCGCGCCGCGCGGCTGATGCGCGCCAACATCGCTGAGCTGCCCGACGGCACCTATTCGGCCGAGGACTGGCTCGACAATGACGGCATCGTGGATGAGCCGCTCAAGATCGCGCTCGATATCGTGAAGCGCGGCGAAACGATGAAACTCGATTTCTCGCGCACGGCTTCGGCCTGCGCCGGGCCGGTCAACATCGCGCGTTCGACGGCGATCGCGAGCTGCTACGTGGCGCTGAAGCACGTGTTCCAGGACGTGCCGGCCAATGCGGGCTGCCTCGAGCCGATCGAATTCGTGATCCCCGAGAATTCGCTGCTTTCGGCGACGCGGCCGAAGCCGGTCGGCGGCTACACCGAGACGATCCTGCGCGTCATCGACGTCGTGTTCCAGGCGCTGGCCGCCGCGGCGCCGCAGAAGGTGAACGGCTGCGCCTACGGCACGATCAACGCGCTCTCGCTCGCCGGCTATCGCAAGAACGGGCAGCGCTGGGTGATGTTCTCGTTCTTCGGCGGCGGCCATGGCGGCCACCCCGAGGGCGACGGGCTCAATCACGGCAACGCGCCGATCTCGACCGCGACGATCCCGCCGGTCGAGATCCTCGAAGCCGCCTACCCGGTGATGTTCACGCAATGGGCGCTGCGCCCCGACAGCGGCGGACCGGGCCGCCATCGCGGCGGCTTGGGCGCGGTCTACGAGGTGACGCCGCTCGAGGGCGATGCCGACGCGTTCCTGTTCGCCGAGCGCGGGCGCTTTCCGCCGCGCGGCGTGTGCGGCGGCGGCGACGCGGCGCTCAATGGCTTCGCCTACGAGCAGAGCGACGGCTGGCACGCAGCGCCGATGGCCTCGAAGATGGTCGGCATCCGCTTGCAGCGCGGCCAGCGCCTGCGCATCGAATCGCCCGGCGGCGGGGGCTATGGCCCGGTCGCCGAGCGCGATCCGGCGAAGATCGCCGAGGATGTGCGCCTCGGCTACGTCACGCCCGAAGGCGCCGCGCGCGATTACGGCGCGAAGCCGCGATGAGCGAACGGCCGTCTCTCACCGTCGGCGTCGATGTCGGCGGCACGTACACCGATCTGTTCTTCTACGACGAGGCGACCGGGAAATCGGCGACGGCCAAGGTGCCGTCGACGCCGGGCAACCAGGCGATCGGGTTCTTGGACGGCCTTGCGCAGCGCGTGAACGATCTCGCGCGCGTCGGCACGATTGTGCACGGCACCACGGTCGGCACCAACGCGCTGCTCGAGCGCAAGGGCGCCCCCATCGGCGTGATCACGACCAAGGGCTTCCGCGACGTGCTCGAGATGCGCCGGCGCGATCGGCCGCGGACCTGGGGCCTCTGGGGCCAGTTCGTGCCGATCGTGCCGCGCGACCGCCGCATCGAAGTGGCCGAGCGCACGCTCGCCGACGGCACGATCCTGACGCCGGTCGATCCCGCGGAAGTGAAAGCCGCGGCGAAGCTGCTTCTGGAGCGCGGCGCCGAAGCGGTCGCCGTGTTCTTCCTCAACAGCTACGCGAACGGCGCCAACGAGCGCGCGGCGGTGACGGCGCTGAAGGAGGTGTGGCCGAATAGCTGCATCAACGCCTCCTCGGAGATCCTGCCCGAGATCCGAGAATTCGAGCGCGCCTCGACGACGGCGCTCAACGCCTATCTCCAGCCCGTCGTCGGCGCCTATATCGGATCGCTCGAGGAGCGCCTGAAGGGCGGCGGCTTCGGCGGGCAGCTCCTGATCGTGCAGTCGAACGGCGGCGTGATGAGCGTCGACACCGCGCGACACCGGCCGATCCGCACCGCCCTCTCCGGCCCCGCCGCGGGCGTCATCGCCGGCGCGCACATCGCGGCGGCCGCGGGCTTCCCCAACGTCATCACCGGCGACGTCGGCGGCACCAGCTTCGACGTGGCGCTCATCGTCGGCGGCCGCAGCGCGCTCGCGGCCGAGACCAAGATCGATTTCGGCCTCGTCGTGCGCACGCCGATGATCGAGATGACGACGATCGGCGCCGGCGGCGGCTCGATCGCGTGGGTCGACCGCGGCGGCCTCTTGCAAGTGGGCCCGCAATCGGCCGGCTCCGATCCGGGCCCGGCCTGCTACGGCAAGGGCGGCGACGCCGCGACCGTGACCGACGCCAATGTCGTGCTGGGGCGCATCAACGCCGAGCGCCCGATCGGCGGCAAGCTCGCGCGCCTCGACGTGGAGGCTGCGCGCGCCGCGCTCGAAAAGCATGTCGGCCAAAAGCTCGGCCTCGGCGTGATGGAATCGGCCGAAGCCGTGATCCGCGTCGCCAACGCGCTGATGGCGGGCGCGATCCGCCTCGTCTCGATCGAGCGCGGTCACGATCCCAAGCGCTTCGCGCTGATGCCGTTCGGCGGCGGCGGGCCGCTGCATGCCGGCGCGCTGATCCAGGACGTGGGCCTCGCCCAGGCAATCGTGCCGCGCTTTCCGGGCGTCACCAGCGCGCTCGGCTGCATCGTCGCCGACATGCGCCACGATTTCGTGCGCACGATCAACCGCCCGCTCGAATCCCTCGACGTGGCGGCGCTCGACCGCGACATCGTCGCCTTCGCCGCCGAAGGCATGGGCCTGCTCGACCGCGCCAATGTCGCGTTCGCCGGGCGCGAGGCCGAAATCGAGCTCGATATGTCCTATGTCGGCCAGACGCACACGGTCGCGGTGCCGGTCGCGCTCACGATCGCGCGCGGCGCCTCGGGCATCACCGGCGCCGCGATCCGCGCCGCGTTCGACGCCGCCTACACGCGTGCTTATGGAAGGCTGCTGCAAGGCGTGCCGGTGCGTTTGCTCAATCTCCGCGTCGCCGTGATCGGCCGCCGCCCGCCCTTCGACCTCGCGACGTTGAAACCCGATCCCGCCAACACGCTCGCCGGCGCGCGGCGCGGCAGCCGCAAGCTTTGGATCGGCGGCACGTGGCGCGAAGCCGACGTGTTCGCGCGCCTCGATCTCCCGGCCGGCGCGGTCGTCGCCGGGCCCGCGGTGCTGGAGCAGCCCGACACGACGATTTACGTCGATCCCGGCCTGAACGCGCGCGTCGACGCGCTCGGCAACGTGATTCTGGAGCGCGCCGGCTCGGTCGCGTGCTCATAACGTGTATGGGCGCCGCGCCTCGTCCGCTTTGCGGCCGGAATCGGTCGCATGCCGCGCAGGGCGTATGACCGCCTATGACACTGAGTGGAGATCCAGCGCCCCCATCATTCAATCACTTCCGTGGCGGCCACGAGCAACGTATCTGGCACCACAAGGTCGAGCACTTTGGCCGTCTTTAGGTTGACCACAAATTCGAATTTTGTGGACCGCATGACCGGCATTTCGGCCGGCTTCTCGCCCTTGAGTATCCGCCCGACGTGGATGGCTGCCTGACGATAACCGTCGGTTATGCTTGCCGCGTAGCTCATCAGGCCGCCGGCCGCAACAAATTCGCTCAGTGCATAGATCGCAGGCAGCGCGTAGCGAGCCGCCAGTCCGATGATTAGTTGCCGGTGCGAGTATAGGAACGCGCCGGAACCGACGAGCAGCGCGCCGGCGCCGCGGCGGACGAACGTAGCAAAGGCAGGATCGATCTCGCGCGCGCTGCTCACATCGACAACTTCAAGCCGTTGTCCGATCGCCTGTGCCGCTGCCTCCAACTCGGTACGCTCGGCTTGGGACTCAAGCGTGTTCGGGTACACCAGGGCCGCAATTGCTTGCGCCTTAGGCACAAGTTGGCGGATCAACTCCAGCCGTTTCGCCGCCAACACGCCAGAGAAAAAGACCACGCCAGTTACGTTGCCACCCGGCCGGTTGAGGCTTGCGACCAGTTTGTCCGCGACTGGGTCGCTTCCGGTTACAAATACGATCGGCACCTTCGCAGTTGCCGCCTTGGCCGCGAGCGCCGAAATGGTATTTCCCACAATGACGGTCACCGGTCGGCGCACCAGATCAGCCGCCAGCGCCGCCAATCGATCATGGCGATTTTCCGCATAGCGGTATTCGATCTCGACATTTTGCCCCTCGTCATAGCCGATTGATTTTAGGCTTTCACGAAAAGCACGCACGAGACGCATCGAGTCGGCCGCAGTCGAGCTTCGGAGAAACCCAATCACGGGCCTCGCGGGCTGCTGCGCTCGTACCGTAAGCGGGCAGACGACCGCGGCGCCGCCGCTAAGAGCAATGAAATCGCGCCGCCTCATGATGGCGAACCCCGGCCGGCCGTGGCCACTTCGTTCGAGCAACAAGCTAACACATCCGCAGAACGTCGCGCAGACACGATTCAAGTCGTCTTAGTATCTTGCGAAGGTGTCCGCTCCTGGCAACATGCCGAGCGGCAAGAACGAGGTCCGGTGATGGTCGGAAATCGGACATTGCGGCGCAGTCCGCGAACGATGCGCGTTTACGGGTACACGAGCTAGCGGCAGGGCTGCTGCTATTGCATTTGCCGCAGCGGCGGCGCGGCCCTAGTTTGCCGCGCCCATGTCAGCCCTCGACATCACGCGCCTGAATCCGGCGGCCACCGCGCTCATGCTGGTCGATCTGCAGAACGACTTCCTGCATGCCAGCGGCGCGTATGGACGCGCGGGATGCACCGCGCCGGCGCTGGCGGCGCTCCCGGCGCGCGTGGCCGAAGTGGCAAAGGCCGTGCGCGCCTGGGGCGGCTGGACGGTGGCGACTCTATTCACGCTCGTGCCCGGCCGCGATGGCGAGCCTTTCGTGGCACCGCATTTGAAGGCGCTGCGCCCGTTCCTCGCCAGGGGCGATTTCGCGCCCGGAGGCTGGGGCCAGGACATCGTCGACGAGTTGAAGCCGGTCGATCTCAAGGTCGAGAAGGTCGCCTACTCGGCCTTCCATCAATCGCGGCTCGAATTCGTGCTGAAGAAGGCGGGTGTCACGACGCTCGTGTTCGCCGGCATCGTCACCAACGGCGGCGTGGCCTCGACCCTGCGCCATGCGCATGTGCTCGAATTCGAGACGCTGCTGCTTGCCGACGGCTGCGCGGCGTTCAAGCCCGAGGTGCACGAGACGACCGTGGCCTCGCTGGCGGCGATCGCGCCGGTCGCGACCTGCGCCGCGTTCACCGCCGCGCTGGCGCGCCGATGACGACCATGCACGCGGTGCGGCCCGACAATCTCGCGCGCGGCGTCGCGTTCGCGGTGGCGTCGATGTTCATGTTCGCGGTCATGGACGCGATTTCGCGCGTGCTGACGCGCGACCTCGGCCTCGCCATCGCGCAGATCCTTTGGGCCCGCTTCGTCATCTTCTTCCTCTTCGCGCTCGCCATCATCGGGCCGCGGCGGTTCCTGCCCTCGTTCCGCTCGGCGATGCCGCGCATGCAGATCCTGCGCGCCGTGGCGCTGATCTTCGAGATCGGGATCTTCATCCTCGCGTTCCGCTACCTCCCGATCGGCGACGTGCACGCCGTGGCGGCGGCGGCGCCGTTGATCGTGCTCGTGCTCTCGGCCTTCATGCTGAAGGAGCGCGTGACGCTCGCGATCTGGCTCGCCGTCGTCGTCGGCATGATCGGCGTCATCGTCGTGGTGCGGCCGGGCATGCGCGACTTCAGCTGGTTCCACGCCATTCCCGTCGCCGGCGCGCTGAGCTGGGGCTTCTACCAGACGCTGGTGCGCTTCGTCGGGCGGCGCGACTCGGCCGATACGACGCTCGTCTATACGGTCGTGATCGGCCTCGCCCTCACCACCTGCGCCGGGCCGTTCTTCTGGACCTGGCCGACGCTGAAGGGCTGGGGGCTGCTGCTGCTCTCGGGCCTGCTCGGCGCCGGCGCGCACCTGGCGTTGATCAAAGCTTATGAAGCCTGCTCGGCGCCGAGGCTGCAGCCCTACGGTTATACGCTCGTTTTGTGGGCAATCGCCGTCGGCTTCGTCGGCCTCGGCGAGTTCCCCGACCGCTGGACCATCATCGGCGCGGCCATCGTCGTCTGCGCCGGCGTCTTCGCGCTGTTGCGCGAACGCGCGCTGGCGGCGCGGGCGGCATCGGCCACCCCGCCCGAACCGGTTTGACGCTGCAACCATCGCGGCTAAAGTGCGGCATGATCCGGGTCGAGCACGTCTCCATGTCCTTCGGCGGCATTCGCGCCGTCCAGGATTGCTCGCTCGAGGTCAAAAAGGGCTCGATCACCGGCCTCATCGGCCCCAACGGCGCCGGCAAGACCACGCTCTTCAACATCATCGCCGGTCTCTTCCGCCCCACCGCGGGCCGGGTTCTGCTCGACGGCGGCGACGTGACCGGCAAGAAGCCGCACGAGCTGTTCCATCTCGGCCTCGCGCGCACGTTCCAGATCGCGCAGGAATTCGCGAACATGCCGGTGATCGAGAACCTGATGCTCGTGCCGGCGCTTCAATCGGGCGAGAAGCTGCTGAGCGCGTGCTTCGCCTGGGGACGCGTGCGCGAGGAGGAAGCCAAGCTTCGGAAGCGCGCCGAGGGCGTCATCGATTTCCTCCGCCTCGGCGCGGTCAAATACGAGCGCGCGGGCAATCTTTCCGGCGGACAGAAGAAGCTCCTGGAGCTCGGCCGCGTGATGATGGCTGATCCCAAGGTGGTGCTGCTCGACGAGGTCGGCGCCGGCGTCAACCGCACGCTCCTGGCCGAACTCGCGTCCGACATCGAGCGGCTCAACCGCGAGCACGGCTACACCTTCTTCGTGATCGAGCACGACATGGACCTGATCGCGCGGCTCTGCGATCCGGTGATCGTGATGGCGGCGGGCCGCGTGCTGACGCAAGGCAAGATGGCCGATATCCGCAAGGATCAGCGCGTCGTCGAGGCCTATTTCGGCGGCGCCGCGCGCGTCGAGGCCGCCTAGA
>JBKOUH010000160.1:0-4957 GCA_046723285.1 Pseudomonadota bacterium | reverse complement strand
GGTCTCGGCGATGCAGCGGAGATAACGCCGGTCCATCGTGTCGAGGCCGCGATCGTCGATGTCGAGGCGCGCCAAGCCGGTTTGCGCGGCGGCGAGCGTGATCGACCTCTCGCCGTCGACGGAAGCGAAGTCGCGGACGCGGCGGAGGAGGCGGCCGGCCACGCGCGGTGTCCCGCGCGCGCGGCGCGCGATCTCGCCGGCGGCCTTGGGGTCGAGTGCCGCACCCAGGAGCTTCGCCGCGCGGGTCACGATCTTGGCGAGGTCCTCGGCGGTGTAGAAATCGAGCCGGAGCGGAATGCCGAAGCGCTCGCGCAGCGGCGTCGTCAGCAATCCCGAGCGCGTGGTGGCGCCGACGAGCGTGAAGGGCGGGAGATCGATGCGCACCGAGCGCGCGGCCGGTCCCTCGCCGATGATGAGATCGAGCTGATAGTCCTCCATCGCCGGATAGAGGATCTCCTCGACCGCCGGGTTGAGGCGATGGATCTCGTCGATGAACAGCACGTCGCGCGGCTGGAGGTTGGTCAGGATCGCGGCAAGGTCGCCGGCGCGCGCGATGACCGGGCCCGAGCTCGCGCGGAAGCCGACGCCCAGCTCGCGCGCCACGATCTGCGCCAACGTCGTCTTGCCGAGGCCGGGCGGCCCGTGCAGCAGCACGTGGTCGAGCGCCTCGCCGCGCGATTTCGCGGCGGCGATGAAGACGGCGAGGTTGTCCTTCGCGTGCTTCTGGCCGACGAATTCGGCGAGCGATTGCGGGCGCAGCGCCGCGTCCTGATCGTCGCCGCGCTTCTCGCGCGTGACGACGCGGTCGCGCGCGCGGTCGCTGTCGCGATTCGCCTCGTCGGGTTCGGGTCTGGCCATCTACGACGCCAGTTCTTTCAAGGCGGCTATGATGAGCGCATCGACCGGCGCCTCGCCGCCGAGCTTCTGCACCGCCCGGTTCACCGCGCCGAACGCCTCGCCCTGGCTGTATTGGAGGTTGACGAGGGCCGACACCGCTTGCTCGGCGGCGCGCGTCGCGGGCGCCGGCCCCGACACCGGCCGCGCATCCTTTCCGGCGCCGAGCGCCAGATTGCCGGCCTTGTCGCGGAGTTCCGTCACGATGCGCGTTGCGAGCTTCTGGCCGACGCCGTCGGCGCGCGTCAGGATCGCCTTGTCCTGCGCCGCCACGGCGAGCGTCAAATCCTCGGGCGCCAGCGCCGAGAGGATCGCCATCGCCGTGCGCGCGCCGACGCCCTGCACCGTCGTCAGCAGGCGGAACCAATCGCGCTCGCCGGCATCGGCGAAGCCGTAGAGGTGGATGTGATCCTCGCGCACATGCGTTTCGATCAAGAGCTTGGCGCTGCCGCCGGGCTCGGGCAGACGCGCGAGCGTGCGGCCCGACGCGAAGACGAGATAGCCGACGCCGGAGACGTCGATCACCGCGTGATCGGCGCCGACCGCGTCGACGCGCCCCGCGAGCGCGGCAATCATCGCGCGGCCCCCGCGCGCCGTGCGCCTTCGATCGACCAGAGCCGCCGCGTGCCGGCGTGATGCGCGTGGCAGATCGCGACCGCGAGCGCGTCGGCGGCGTCGGGTGCCAGCGTGCCGCAGGTTGGCAGCAAGAGGCGCACCATGTGCACGACCTGCGCCTTTTCGGCATGACCGGCGCCGACCAGCGATTTCTTGACGAGATTTGCCGCGTATTCCTCGACCGCGATGCCGCGCATGGCCGGGACGAGGAGCGCCACGCCGCGCGCCTGGCCGAGCTTCAACGTGCTGCCCGGATTCTTGTTGACGAAAATCTCCTCGACCGCGGCGGCGTCGGGCGTGTGCGCGTCGAAGACTTCCTCGATGCCGCGGAAGATCTGGGTGAGCCGCCGCGCCGTCGTCGCCGCCTGCTCGGTCGCGATCATGCCGTGCGCGACGTGGCGGAGGCGGTTGCCCTCGGCCTCGACGATGCCCCAGCCGGTGCGCCGCAACCCCGGATCCAGCCCGATGATGCGCACCCGCTCAGCCACTGCTTGTCACGCGGCCAGTTTCTGCATCAGGTCGTCGGGGATTTCGTAGTTGGCGTAGACGGTCTGGACGTCGTCGTTGTCCTCGATCGCCTCGACGAGCTTCATGAGGTCGCGCGCCACGGCCTCGTCGCCGACGGAGACGGTGCTGTTGGGCTTCCAGCCGAGCTGGGCGCTTTCGGCGCCGCCGAACTTTTGCTCGAGCGCGTCGCGCACGGCCGCGAAGTCGTCGGGCGCGCAGGTGATCTCGTGGCGCGCGGCGTCGGAAGCGACGTCCTGTGCGCCGGCTTCGAGCGCCGCTTCGAACATCGCATCGCCGCTGGCGGCCGCGGCCGGATAGACGATCGTGCCGACGCGGCTGAACAGGAATGCCACGCTGTTGAGCTCGCCGAGCTTGCCGCCGTTCTTGCCGAAGATCGTGCGCACGTCGGTGGCGGTGCGGTTGCGGTTGTCGGTGAGCGCCTCGACGATGAGCGCCACGCCGCCCGGCGCTAGGCCCTCGTAGCGCACCTCTTCGTAGACGACGCCCGGCTCCTGACCGCTGCCGCGGCGGATCGCGCGCTCGATATTGTCCTTCGGCATGTTGACCGCGCGCGCGGCGACGATGGCGGCGCGCAGGCGCGGATTGGCCTCGCGATCGGGGCTCTGGCGCGCGGCGGTCATCATCTCGCGCACGAGCTTGCTAAACAGCCTGGCGCGCTTCTTATCCTGCGCGCCCTTGCGGTACATGATGTTGGCGAATTGGGAATGGCCGGCCATGGCTCTCGGTCTCGTCTCGAAAATCGATCGGTTCGCGATCTGTTTCTAATAAATCATCCGCCGCCGCGAAGCAAAGTCGTCACGCGGAGAGCGTGAGGCGGCGCCTTACTCTGCCGCCTCTTCTACCGGCCATTGCGGCGCGAGCTTGCCGCCGAGGCGCAAGGGCGCGATGTGCTTCGCTTTGCCGGTGCGGTCGTCGGTCTCGACGAAGACGGCGCAGAGCGTGCCCGGTCCATCGGCCGGCGTGAAGCGTTCGCCGGGCATCTTCTTGCGGAATCGCTGGATCGGGATGTCCTTGCGGATGCCGATCACCGAATCGTAGTCGCCGCACATGCCGACGTCGGTGATGTAGGCGGTGCCGCCGGGGAGGATCTGCGCATCCGCCGTCGGCACATGGGTGTGCGTGCCGGCGACGAGCGAGACCTTGCCGTCGGCCGAGTGCGCGATCGACATCTTCTCGCTCGTGGCCTCGGCGTGGATGTCGACGACGATCGCCTGCACGTTGCCGCCGAGGCGATAGGCGGCGAGCGCCTCGTCCATGGCTTGGAACGGGCAATCGAGCGCCTCCATGAAGAGCCGGCCCATCAGCTGCATGACGAGGATCTTGCGCCCATCGGCGAGCGTGAAGACCGCGAGGCCGCGTCCGGGCGTGCCCTTGGGGTAGTTGAGCGGGCGCAAGAGCTTTGGATCGCCGTCGATGTAGCCAACGATGTCGCGCTGGTCCCAGCTGTGGTTGCCGAGCAGCACCGTGTCGGCGCCCTGCTGGTAGAGCGCGCGGCATATCTCGGGCGTGATGCCGAAGCCGCCGGCGGCGTTCTCGCCGTTGACGAGGACGAAATCGAGCTTCAGGCGCTCGCGCAGCTTCGGCAGTTCCGAAGTGACGACATCGCGGCCCGACCGGCCCATCACGTCGCCGCAATAGAGAATGCGCATCAGAATTTTTCCTCGCCGGTCCGCCGGTGCGGATCGGGAAAGTCTCGATACAGCGCCGCCTTGAAATTCTCCACCCGTGAATTTACCGCGTGGTGAAAGGTCTCGACCGGGTCGGCGCGCGAGGAGACCGACTGAAACGCGCGTTCGAGCTGCGCCAGATCCTTAATTTCGATCGCGACGTGGAATTCGCCGAGGCCGGCGATGCCGAAGCCGAGCTTCTGCCGCGAGAGGCGGAAGCCTTCGATGAGCCCGTCGGCCTTGAGCTTGCCGAGATAGCGGCCGACATGCTGCGCGAATTCGAGATCGCGCTGCCCCAGCTTCAGATCGACCCAGATATTGTAGATGTCCATTCACGCGCCCTTGCGTTCGGTCTCGATCAAATAGGCCTCGGTCGCGACGGCGTCGAGGCGCTGGTCGTAATCGAGCGTCGGCACCTCGGGCACCTCTTGAAGCGCGAAGCCGACGCCCATCGCGAAGATGTTCTTCGAGCGCTGGCGCAGCTCGGCGATCGTGCGGTCGAAGAAGCCGCCGCCGTAGCCCAGGCGATAGCCGCGGCGGTCGAACGCGAGCAGCGGCACGATCAGGAAGCGCGGGATCGCGGGCGCCGCGTCCCAGGCCGGCACGCTCAATCCGAAGCCGGCGCGCTCCAACGGATCGCCGGGCGCCCAGGCGCGGAACGCGAGCGGGCGGCATTTGCCGACGACGACCGGGAGGCAGAGTGTGTGGCCGCGCGCGGCCAGCGCTTCCATCAGAGGGCGCGGATCGAATTCGTCGCCGATCGGCCAGAATCCGCTGACCGTTGCGCCGCCGGGAACGAGGTTGGCGGCGAGCACGCGGTCGCGCACCGCCCGCGCGGCGGCCGCGGCATGGTCGGGCGTGACGCGGGCGCGCCGCGCCTTGGCGTCCTCGCGCAGTTTCGCCTTGGCGGCGCGCGTCGCTTCCTCGTTCACTCTGCGGCCGCGCCCAGATACATGACGCTGACCTTGCCAGCTTTGAACTTCAGCAACAGGCCGCCGTAGATCGTGCCGGCCACGAACAGTTCGGGGAGTTTGCTCTCATCCTTGTTGAACTCGGCCGCGTAGGCCTTCTGCGCGTCGTCGAGCGTGCTGCCGATGCCGATGCCGCGCGCGCTCTTGAGCGAGCAGCGGGCGGAACAGTCGATCGCGTCGATGGCCTTGGCCGTGCCCTTCTTGTCCGACCCCATGCGCAGCTCCAGGCCCTGCTTGGCGTAGGTCCAGCGCTGGACGTAGCGCGCATCGGCGGCCTGGAAC
>JBKOUH010000394.1:0-4487 GCA_046723285.1 Pseudomonadota bacterium | reverse complement strand
CTACTACGCGAGCCGGCGCCTGATGCCGCCGCCGCTGCGCGCCTTCGTGGATTTCCTAAAAGCGCGGCCGCTCGCTGCGCGAGCGAGTGGCGAGGCGCGTTAGAGATCGGTCCGCTCCTCGGCCACGGGCTTGCGCTCTTTCTTGTTGAAGCGGTCGTCGTAGATCGGGCGGCCGCCGGTGGTGGGGCCGGGATATTGCACGATCAGAATCTCGCCGCCGGTCTCGGTCGAAAACGCGCCTTCGAAATGCGGATCGGGGTGGAAGATCATCGATCCGGGCCGCACGACCTTGCCGTCGATCGTGAACGTGCCGTCAAGCACATACCAGACCTGCGCGAAATCGTGATTGTGGATCGGGTGATGCGCGCCCGGCTCGAGGCGCAGGATGCCGGCATTGGGTTCGGTCGGGCGCTCCGGCCGCGGATGGAACATCATCTTGCCGGTCTCGCCGGGCCAGCGGATCGTCTCCCACTCGAGATCGTCGCGATGCTTGATCTCGTATGACTGATGCCGCTGCCGCGCTTTGAGTTCGGTGCCGCTCATCGCATTCCTCCGTGGGCGCGTTCTGCTCGATCGGCGGAAATCTTGCGCTCGGGCGCGCCGATAGTCACGCCGCATCGCGTCCGAAATTCACCACATAAGCGTCGCCGCGCTCGAGGAACGCGCGCACCAGCCGCAGCGTCGCCTCGGGCTGGTCCACTTCGAGCGCATGGGCCGCGCCGTAGATATAGGCGAGGTGGCAGGCGGGAATACGCAACATGAGGAAGTGCCCGGTCGCCGCCGGAATGAGCGCGTCGGCGGTCGCCATCAGCACCATGGTCCGCGCCGTGATGCCGTGAACGCGGTCGGCGAGATCTTGGTCGATGAGCGCGCCCTTGCCGTAACGGCGAAACGCCTCGCCGTTGGCGGCCGCGACCTCGGGCGCCGGCGCGAGCCCGGCCGCCTTCTCCGGATGCAGGAACAGCTTGCGGCGCGCCTCTTCGGGCGAGAACGTTTTCGGGTCGATGCCGAAGGCGAGCCCGGCCGGCGCCTCCAGCACCAGCTGCTCGACCTGCTCGGGATGGCGGATGGTGAGCCACAGCGCGATCCAGCCGCCGAACGAAGCGCCGATGACATCGCTCGGCTTGCCGATCGCCTCCCGCGCGAATTCGGCGGCGAGGCCGGCGAGATCGGGGATGGTCGCAACACCCGCGCGCGCCGGCGTGCGGTCGAATCCGGGCATGATCGGGACGTACACGCGATGCGCGGCCGCCAAGCCGAGCAGGAACTTCGTCTGCATCGGGCCGCCGGCGGGGTGAAGATAGAGCAGCGCGGGGCCGTCGCCGGCCACGAGGTAGGGCAGGGGTCCCGATTTCAGCGCGATCTCTTTTCGCTCGAACGGCATGGAGAATTCTCCCGGCCCAGCTAGAGCGCACGCACTTCGGGCAGCACGCGGTCGCGGAACAGCGCCATGCCCTCGCGCACCCAGTCGTTGCGGATATTGCCCACCTGCATGTTGATCAGGATCTTGCCGTTGCCGAGCTCGTTCTTGTAGCGCTTTATCTGCTTCACGACGGTCTCTGGGCTGCCGCACAGCACCGATCCGGCCTCGATCTGCTTGTCGAGATCGAACGAGGTGATCGCGCCGAGCCGGCTGGCGTAGCCCTTGCCGACCCGCTCGTCTTGGAAGTAGCGCGTCTTCTGGACCACGAGGCGCAACGCGTCGAGCGTCGGGTTCATCAGCACCTTGTTGAGATACTCGGTCGCTTCGTAGAAGCGCTGGCGCGCGAGCGCGTCGGTCTCGGCGATGCAGGTGCTGGCGCCAATGAGGATGTGTTCGGGCCCGGGCTCCCAGCCGCATTCGCCCGCGGTCTTGCGATAGAGATCGATATTCGCGCGCGCGAGCCTCAGGTCGGGAATGAACACCATCCCCATCATCGCCCGGTTCTCGGCGGCGAACACCGCCGATTCCGGATTGCTGGCCGACATCAGGATCGGCGGGTGCGGCGACGTCTGATAGGGCCGCGGCCAGATCGAAACCGAGCGGTATTGATAGAATTCGCCTTCCCACGCGAACGGCTCGGGCTCGGTCCAGGCCTTGATGATGAGCTGCGCCGCCTCGCGCTGGCGCGCGCGCGATTCGCCGGCCGGCGTGTTGTAGGCGATGAATTCGTGCGGGATCCCGCGCATGAAGCCGGCGACCAGGCGGCCGCCGCTCAGCACGTCGATCATCGCGTACTCTTCGGCCACGCGGATCGGATTGTTGATCGGAAGGATGTTGCCGAGGATCGCGATCTTGATCGATTTGGTGCGCGTCGCGAGGATCGAGCCGATGAGGTTCGGATTCGGCATCAGCCCGTAGGGGCTGAAATGGTGCTCGTTGCAGCCGGCCCAGCTGAACCCACACTCTTCGGCGAAGATCATCGTCTCGATGTAGGTTTTGTAGAGCTCTTGCCCGCGCTTCGGGTCGAAATCGCGGTTGGGCGTGGGGAAACCCTTGGGCGCCGCGGCATAGTCCGGCCACGGCATCAGGTGGAAAAAGACGAATTCCAAAGCCCCCTCCCGAGTGCGTCACGGCGTGCGCTTCCGCTCGCGATCCCGGCGCATCGTGCAACCGTCGACCGACGTTCGTCGACAGTGTTTTGCGCCGATACGCCCGTCAACTGAATTGTACGGACGTTAGGACAACCCGCAGGTATGACGACGCCACCGCGCATATTTGGGCTAGAGCGCGTCGGTCCAGGGCCTCCACCTGCTCCCGCGCTCTCTCGCCCATCCGCGGCCGGGGCGCCCAACGAGTCGTCGTGGCGTAGGCAACCGCCGTGTTTATCCACGTATAAGATGCAGGGCGCGGGCCGTTTCGATCACCGCATTTCTTGCGCCGGGCACAACTTGCTGTACTATATCTAGATTACTGCCAGGGTGGCACGGGTATGTCTCAGGCGGGCGGCGCGCACGGGCAAGTCATCGTCCTCGGCAACGAAAAAGGAGGAACGGGCAAGTCCACCTCCGCGATGCACATCGTCGTCGCCTTGATGCGCGACGGCTACAAGGTCGCCAGCATCGACCTCGATCCGCACCAGGGCACGCTCACGCGCTACGTCGAGAACCGCAAGTCATTTTCCGAATCGAAGGGCATCCGTCTCCCCATTCCCGAGCACCACTGCTTCAGCGGCAGCGACGCCGACAGCGTCACGGCGGCCGAGAACGAGGATAAGCGCCGGCTCGACGCGCTGATCGAGCAACTCGGCGAAGTCAACGACTACATCGTGATCGATTGCCCGGGCAGCGACACGTTCCTGGCGCGCCACGCGCTCAGCATCGCCGACACGCTGATCACGCCGATCAACGACAGCTTCATCGATATGGATCTGCTGGCGAAAGTCGGCGGCAACCCGCCGCGCGTGCTCGGCCCCAGCACCTACAGCCAGATCGTCTGGGAACAGAAGGTGCAGCGGGCGCAGCGCAATCGCCAGAGCATCGACTGGATCGTGATGCGCAACCGGCTCGCGCAGCTCGATTCCAAGAACAAGCGCAACGTCGGCGACGCGCTCGAGAAGCTCGCCGAGCGCATCGGCTACCGCCTCGTCGACGGCTTCAGCGAGCGCGTGATCTTCCGCCAGCTCTTCCTGCAGGGGCTCACGGTCCTCGATCTCCGCGACGAGGGCACCGACGTGCAGCTCAACATGTCGCACATCGCCGCGCGCAACGAGATCCGCAACCTGCTCGACGCGGTGCTGGGCGAACCGGAGATTCCCGCGCCGGCGCCGATGAACATCGCGGCCGCGTGGCCGCCCTCGGCCGCGAAGACCGCGCCGGAGCCGAACAAGACCGAGCCGGGCAAGGAATCGAAGCCGGCCGGAGCCGAAGCGCCCGCCGAGTCTTGATCGCGGGCCCTCGGCGCCCGAGGTTCCAACCATGGGCGATCGCGACAAATCCAAGCCGGTGCCGGCGCCGCGCGGTGGCGAGCCGGCGCGCAGCGACGTCGATGCGTTCCTCAGCAACCTCGCCGCCGTGCCATCGCCGCAGCGCCGCGGCGGTGAGCGCGGACGGCTCATCTTCGCGATGGACGCCACCGCGAGCCGCGAGCCCACCTGGGACACGGCGATCCAGATTCAGTCCGAGATGTTCCGCGAAACCGCGGCGCTGGGCGGGCTCGAAGTGCAGCTCGCCTGGTATCGCGGCTTCGGCCAGTTCCGCGCCAGCGACTGGGTCACGGAGTCCAAGGCGCTGGTCACGCAAATGACCGGCGTGCGCTGCCTCGCCGGCAAGACGCAGATCGCGCGCGTCTTGAAGAACGCCATCGTCGAGGCCAAGCGGGGCAGGGTGGGCGCGCTTGTCTTTGTCGGCGACGCGATGGAGGAGGATCTGGACGCGCTCGGGGATCTTGCCGGCCGCCTCGGCCTCCTCGGCGTGCGCGCCTTCATCTTCCACGAAGGCCGCGACGCCACCGCCGCGCGCGCGTTCCAGCACATCGCCAAGCTCACCGGCGGCGCCTGCTGCCGGTT
>JBKOUH010000358.1:0-2727 GCA_046723285.1 Pseudomonadota bacterium | reverse complement strand
GCCCGGCGCCGATCGCGGCCGCCATCGGCTCCTCGACGAGGTAGACCTTGCGCGCACCCGCCGAGGCGCAGCTGTCGTGGATCGCCCGGCGCTCGACCGGCGTCGAGCCCGAGGGCACGCAGACGATGATCTGCGGCGCCGCGAAACTCCGGCGGTTATGCACCTTGCGGATGAAGTGCTTGATCATCTCCTCGGCGACCTCGAAGTCGGCGATGACGCCGTCGCGGAGCGGGCGGATGGCGTGGATGTTGCCTGGCGTTCGGCCCAGCATCAGCTTGGCCTCGTCGCCGACGGCGATCACCTGCCTTCGGCCCTGAACCTCCTTGAGCACGACCACCGATGGCTCGTTCAAGACGATCCCTCGGCCTTTGACATAGACGAGCGTGTTCGCCGTCCCGAGATCGATCGAAATGTCGCTCGACAGCAGGCCGAGAAATCCAGTCAGCATTCTTCGCCCCCTTGGCGTTGCCCGGACGGCCGTCCCACGCCGCCCTGTTTCTCAAAATTGGCGATGCAGCAGGATAATACTCCCGCTGCATCGCTTCGTCTCTCAGTCTTACCGCATATTGTGAAGATATTTCCGTGGATACATCGTTAACCGTTCACTAGCGCGCCGTCGCCGAGAAGGCGGGCGGCGCCTGCTTCTCGCGCTTGACCAGGAGCTTGTTGAGGGCATGCACGTAGGCCCGGCACGACGCCACCAGGGTATCGGCGTCGGCACCCTGCCCGTTCACCGTCTTTCCGTTTTCCTCGAGCCGGACCGTCACCTCCGCCTGGGCGTCGGTGCCGCCGGTCACGGCGTGGACTTGGTAGAGCTGCAGGGTCGCCGTGTGCGGAACGAGCTTCTGGATCGCGTTGAAGATCGCGTCCACCGGCCCTTTGCCACGCGCCTGCACGTTCTCGATCTTGCCGTCGATCTCGAGCTCCAGATCCGCGAGCTGCGGCCCCTTCGAGCCGGCGACGACTTGCAGCGAGATGAACTTGATGCGCTGGCTCGCGACACCCATGGAGTCGTCGATGAGGGCCACAATGTCCTCGTCGAAGATCTCGCGCTTGCGGTCGGCGAGATCCTTGAAGCGCTTGAACGCCTCGTTGAGCGCCGCGTCGTCGGCCTCGATGCCGAGCTGCGCCAATTTGTCCTTGAACGCGTGGCGGCCCGACAGCTTGCCCAGCACGATGTTCGACTTGGTGAGGCCGACGCTTTCCGGCGTCATGATCTCGTAGGTCGCCGCGTGCTTCAAAACGCCGTCCTGGTGGATGCCCGATTCGTGCGCGAAGGCGTTGGCGCCGACGATGGCCTTGTTGGGCTGCACGGCGAACCCGGTCACGGTCGAGACGAGGCGCGAGATCTTGGTGATATGATCGGTCTTGACGCCGGTCTTGTATGGCATCGAGTTCTGCCGCGTCTTCAATGCCATCACGATCTCTTCGAGCGCCGCGTTTCCGGCGCGCTCGCCGAGCCCGTTGATCGTGCACTCGACCTGGCGCGCGCCGGCCTTGATCGCGGCCAATGAGTTGGCGACGGCGAGCCCCAGATCGTTGTGGCAATGGACCGAGAGGATGGCCTTGTCGATGTTCGGCACCCGGTTCATCAGCATCTTGATGATCTCGGCGAACTCGTCCGGGATCGCGTAGCCGACCGTATCCGGGATGTTGATCGTGCGCGCGCCGTGATGGATGGCGCTCTCGACGCAGCGGCACAGAAAATCCGCATCAGTGCGGCTGCCGTCCTCGGCCGACCATTCGACGTCTTCGCAGAGGTTGCGCGCGCGGGCGACCGAGCGACCGACCGCCTCCAACACCGCGTTGGCGCCCATCTGCAGCTTGTACTTCATGTGCAGCGGGCTGGTGGAGATGAAGGTGTGGATGCGCGGGCGCTGGGCGTGCTGGAGCGCGTCCCAGGCGCGGTCGATGTCGCGGTCGGCGGCGCGGGAGAGGCCGGCGACCTGCGCGTTCTTGACGAGGCCGGAAATCGCCTTGACGGCTTCGAAATCGCCCTGCGACGAGATCGGAAAGCCGGCTTCGATCACGTCGACGCCCATGTCGTCGAGGGATTGGGCGATGCGGATCTTCTCGTCGATGTTCATCGCCGCGCCCGGCGATTGCTCGCCGTCACGCAGCGTGGTGTCGAAGATGATGACGCGGTTCGAGTCGCGCGATGCGGTCATAGTCATGTTCCTTGCACAAAGCGGATTGATCCTTCGGTGGGCGGCTTCGTCCCCTGAATGATCGCGCACGGGCATTGGCCCCGTGCCACGGGCACATTCAGGGGCGAATAAGTCGAAGGAGTCCGCCGGCAAGCGCGAGGTCACGCACCGCGGCATGGGCACGCGCGGCGGCACCGGCGCTCTTCGCACCGGCGTACAGCTTCCGCATCTTGCCGCGCTGCTCGCTCACGTTTCCCCGCTCTCGGGTCGAATCGCGGCGAAATCAATGCTTTGGCATTACGACGCCGCGTCCTTGAATACTGATAACCGAACGCTGGTTAACTTTCAATAATTTGCGCGTGTTTTGCGCTGAATATTCGTCGCTTTTTCCAATTTGCACCGCCGCGCGGCGTCGCTGCGGTGCAACATACATAATCCCGAGCCGTTCCGGAAGCGCCGCGCGCGTCGTACGTTGAATCGCTGGCCGGCCGTCCGTCTGCGGCCGGTCTGTCCTGCACCCAAAACGCTCCGTCCGCCGCCGCAATTGCCGCTGCAGGCACGGAAGGCAAGGAGGGAAACC
>JBKOUH010000214.1:0-6767 GCA_046723285.1 Pseudomonadota bacterium | reverse complement strand
GCCCCATGCCGTGCATCGCGCAGACGATGAAGGCCGCGCCGGGGAACGCAGCGCGCAAACGTCCGACCATGCGGTCCGCCGCTTCATAGGCCGCTATGAACGCAGTGCGCGCCGCCGCCGCCGAAGCCATCGCGTGCAGCGGATGGCGCCGGTCGTGGCCGTGCCAAAGCGACTCGGCGGCGGAATGCAGTTCGCCGGCGACGACAATCGCGAGATCCCAATCCGGGCACCGCTCGCCCAGCAACCAGCACGCCGAATCGGTGCGCTTGGCGAGGCCGCTGACCAGCGCCTCGCCCATGGCTCTTGCGCGCCCGGGCGAAGGCCAGACATAGCCGTAAATCCATTCGGTCGGATAGTGCCCGACGCGCGCTTCGATCTCCGCGCGCAGCTCCGCCGGCCGCGACGCGGCTTTCCCGCCAGGATCGTGGGCACCCCAATGCACGATGCCGCGCACCGCGGGCGCGCGCTCGAGGTCGAAATAGGTGGGGTCGAACACGACAGTTCGCGCCTGCAACGCGGCCGGAAAGGGCGCCGTCGAAGTCCCTTCCTGCCATATCGTGTAGCGCGCGGAATCGAAATGGAGCGGCGAGCGCCGCCCGCCGTCGTCGGGCGAGATTCCGGTGCTGAGGTGCTCGCCCGCAAGGCCGGTCCAGCGCGCCGGGCCGTGCTCGAGCGCGAAGCGCGCGCTTTCGGCGCGCAAGCGCTTCAGCTCCGGCAGGCGGCCCTCGGCCATGAGGGCGTCGCCCGCGGCCGGATCATAGCCATCGAGCCAAAGCAGAAGGACGCGGCGGGACTGCATGAAAAGCTAGCCGGATTGCGCGCGGCGGCATCGTGGCGGCCGGCGGAGTGCCCCGCGCGGACAATTCACGATTTTTGATCTGGGTCAAGGCGCCCAAGCCCGTCTCGCAGGATTATGCACCTTAGGGTCAATGCGCCCGCGCCGACCTTGCGAGGAAACGGCCATGAACACCTATAGCCAAGCCCGGCCGCGGACCGGCACCATCCATCGCCTCGCCGCGATCTGGAATCGGTGGAAAAAGCGGCTCGCCACGGCGCGCGACGATGCGCGTCTGCGCGCCGACTTGGACCACGAGCTGCGCTGCCTGGAACAGGCCGGCGAGCTCGATGGCTCCTTGGCCAATCTCGGCTTGGCGCGGCCGGCAATACCCGCGCTGCTGCAGCGTTATCCGGGTTCGGCCCGGCGCTACGCCGCTATGACGCGCCGCGTCGGCATCGGCGCCGAGCGCGCGTCATCGGCTCGCACGGGGTTCACGGCGCTGTTCGGTCCACGCCGGCGCTGCCTTTTCTGCAGCGAAAGCCGGCGCTGCGAGCGCTGGCTCGCGTCGGGCGCGCGCGAGGGCTACCGCGCGTTCTGCCCCAACGCGGACGCGTTCGATCGCATGAAACGCGGATAGCGGCGAAAAGATAGGGGCGGGTCAGAGACCCGCCCAGCCGACGCAAGAGTCCGCGTCGGCAGAGGTTCCACAGTTCAACGTCCGGTTAGTGCGAAGAGGGCGGGCTTAAAATCCGCCCCCAACGCATTTGTCGTCTACGCTGCGCGCTGGGAGAAGCGGCGGCGCTGCCAGTGCTTGGCCGGCCCGTGGCGATTGGGCTGGTGGTGCTGCTGCTGTTGCTGTTTCGGCCGCTCGGCGAGCGGCGCCGGCTGGCCGCCCACGACGGCGATCGTACGCTTGGTCAAGCGCTCGATGTCGCGGAGAAAGGCGCGCTCGCTGCCGTCGCAGAGCGAGATCGCCACGCCCGCGGCGCCGGCGCGCGCGGTGCGGCCGATGCGGTGGACATAGGTCTCGGGCACGTTCGGCAGCTCGAAGTTCACGACATGGGTGATGCCGTCGACGTCGATGCCGCGCGCGGCGATGTCGGTCGCCACCAGCACGCGCGCGTCGCCCGAGCGGAAGCGCTCGAGCGCACGCTGGCGCGCGTTCTGCGACTTGTTGCCGTGAATGGCCTCGGCCGGAATGCGCGCGCGGTCGAGCGAATCGGCCACCTTGTTGGCGCCGTGCTTGGTGCGCGTGAACACGATCACGCGCGACAGCGCCGGATCGCCGAGCAGCTTGATGAGGTGCGTGCGCTTGTCGGCGGCATGCACGAAGTGGACATTCTGCGTGACCTTGTCGACGGTGATCACTTTGGGCGACACTTCGACGCGCACGGGCTGCAACAGCATCTCGCCGGCGAGGCGCGCCACTTCGGGCGGCATCGTCGCCGAGAAGAACATCGACTGCCGGCGCTTCGGCAGCGCCGCCACGATCTTGCGCACGTCGCGCACGAAGCCCATGTCGAGCATGCGGTCGGCCTCGTCGAGCACGAGGTGCGTCACGCGATCGAGGCGCACCTGGCCCGACTGCATGTGATCCATGAGCCGGCCCGGAGTCGCCACGAGGATGTCGACGCCGCGGTGGAGCGCCTGGATCTGCTGCGGATAGCCGACGCCGCCGACGACGACGGTGTGGCGCAGGCCGAGGAAGCGGCCGTAGGCACGGAACGCATCGCCGATCTGGATCGCGAGCTCGCGCGTCGGCGCCAGGATCAGCGCGCGCGGGCTCTTCGGCACCGGGTGCGCGCGATTGGCGGAAAGGTGTTGGAGGATGGGAATGGCGAAGGCCGCGGTCTTGCCGGTGCCGGTCTGGGCGATGCCGAGCAGATCCTTGCCGGCGAGAAGCGCCGGAATGGCCTGATCCTGGATGGGGGTGGGCGTTTCGTACTTCTCCGCCGTAAGAGCGCGGAGAATCGGCTCGGCGATGCCGAGCGAAGCAAACGAGTTCGTCAAGTTCAGTCCTTTATATGCGCGGCAAGACACGGGCCCGCACGGGTATCGTGCGGCCGCCTTGCGGCGCGGTACGAAGCCCCACGCGCGTTGGGACTGCTTATGTCGGTAAGGGAATTCTTCGGGAAAGTGCGCCGCTGGCTGAGTGGCCTATCGGGCCGGCCGGGCGCATTCGCGCGATCGCGAGGAATCTATGTGCGGTGCAACATAGCGATGAAACGGGCTGTGTCAATGCCGCGCGCAATTTTATTTCGCGGCATTTGGCCTAGCTGAGTCTCCGGCTCTCAACTGCATACCACAGCCCCGGACGCAGCCAAGTCACCGATTTCAGAGGCAGAATAGCCCGCCTCTTCAAGTACTTCACGCGTGTGCTGGCCGAAGACGGGCGCGGGGCGGACGATGCCGCCAGGGGTTTCGGAGAGCTTGATCGGTAGGCCGATGGCCTTCGTGCGGCCGGCCTTGGGGTGCGTTGTTTCCACGACCATCGCGCGCGCCTGCGCCTGCGGATCGGCATGCATCTCGGTGACGGAGAGGACAGGTCCGGCGGGCAAACCCGCCTCCTCGAAGCGCGCGAGCCAATCGGCGCTCGTGCGCTTCGCGAGATAGGGCGCGAGCGTTTCCACCAGCAGCGCAAGGTTCGCCATGCGGCCGCGATTGTCTTTGAAGCGCGGGTCGTCGCGCAGCTGTGGCGCGCCGATCACGCGCGTGAAGCGGTCCCAATTCGCCTGGTTGGCGGCGCCGATGTTGATCCAGCCGTCGGCGGTGGCGAACGCCTGGTAGGGCGCGTTCAGCGGATGCGCCGAGCCCATCGGGCCGGGCGCGATCCCGGTCGCGAACGCGATCGCGGATTGCCAATAGGTGTGGGTGATGCCGGCTTCGAACAGAGACGTGTCGACGCGCTGGCCTTTGCCCGTGCGCAGGCGCTCGACATAGGCCGAGACGCAGCCGAGTGCCCCCAGGATTCCGGCGGTGATGTCGGTGACCGGCGCGCCGACTTTCACCGGCGGGCGGCCCGGCCCCTCGCCGGTGATCGACATGAGGCCGCTCATGCCCTGCGCGATGAGATCGAAGCCGCCGCGATCGGCGTAGGGGCCCGTGCGGCCGAAGCCCGAGATCTCGCAATAGATCAGCGCCGGGTTCTCGGCTTTCAATGCGTCGTAGCCGAGGCCGAGTTTCGCCATCGTGTCGCGGCGGTAGTTCTCGATCAGCACGTCGGTCTTGCGCACGAGCCGCAGCAAAATCTCGCGCGCACTCGGATGCTTCAAATCGAGCGCGATCCCGCGCTTGTTGCGGTTCATCATCAAGAAGGCGGCGGATTCGCCGCCGACTTCGGGCGGGACCGAGCGCCGCGTGTCGTCGCCGCCCGGCACGCGCTCGACCTTGATCACGTCGGCGCCGAGGTCGGCCAGCATGAGGCCGCAGGTCGGCCCAGCCATCACGTGCGCCAATTCCAACACGCGCATGCCCGCCAGCGGACCGGTGCGCACCGCGCTGCTCATTACTTTCCCTTGAACTCGGGTTTCTGCTTCGCGAGAAACGCCTTGTAGCCGATGCGGAAATCCTCGGTGCCGAAGCAGGCGTAACCCTCCTCGAGCTCGGCCTCCGTGAGCGGTCTCGGATCGGCCAGGCGCTTCGCGAATTTCTTGTGCCAGCGCGCCACCAGCGGCGCGCCCTCGGCGATGCGGCGCGCGGCGGCATAGGCTTCGTCGATCACGGTCGCGTCGTCGACGATGCGCGTCACGATGCCTTTTTCCTTCGCCTCTTCCGCGCCGAAGATGCGGCCCTCGAGCAGGATCTCGAGCGCCACGGTGCGCCCGACGAGGTCGATCAGCGCGCCGATCTCGGGGTAGGCCATGACGAGGCCGAGATTCTTGATCGGCGCGCCGAAGCGGCTGCCGCGCCCGCAGATGCGGAGATCGCACAGCGCCGCGATCTCCATGCCGCCGCCGACGCAGATGCCCTGGATCGCGGCCACGGTCGGCGTGCGGCAATCGCGCAAGGCGCCGAGCGCCGTGTGCATCAGTTTGCCGTATTCCTTGGCCTGCGCGGGGTTCGAGCGCTCGGTCTCGAACTCGGAGATGTCGTTGCCGGGCGAGAACGCCTTGTCGCCGGCGCCGCGCAGCACGATGCAGCGCACGGCATCGTCGGCCGCGAGCGCCGCCACGCTCGCGCCGAGCTGGCGCCACATCGGCTTCGACATCGCGTTGAGCTTGTCGGGCCGGTTCAGGAGCAGGGTCGCGACGGCGCCCTCGCGCGCAACGAGAATGGGCTCGGCCACGGGAACGCGCCTCCGCTAGCGATAGAAGAAATGGACGAGGCTCATCGGTATCTCGGGAACGTAGGTCACGATCAGCAGCACGGCCAGCAGCACATAGATGAACTTCATGTTCACCTTCGTCACTTCCCACACATTCGCCTTGGCGATCGAGCAGGCGACCATGAGCACGCTCGCCACCGGCGGCGTCTGCTGGCCGATGCCGAGATTGATCGTGACGATGAGGCCGAAATGCACGGGATCGATGCCGACCGCGGTGACGAGCGGCATCACCACCGGAACGACGAGGATGATCGCGGCGGCCGAGTGCAGGAACATGCCGAGCAAGAGGAACAGCACATTGAGGATGGCAAGGACGAGATATTTGTTGCTGGTGAGCGCGAGGATGCTTTCGGCCATCTGCTGCGGCACCTTCTGCTCGGTGAGATAGACGCCGACGAGCGCGGAGGAGGCGACGAGCAGCATGACGACGGCGGTGTGCGAGGCGCCCTCGATCGCGGACTTGGCCAACTCCTTCCAGCGTACGTCGCGATAGACGAAGGCGCCGATCAAGAACGCCGCCACCACCGCCGTGCCGGCGCCTTCGGTGGCGGTGACGAAGCCGCCGAAGATCGAACCCAGGATGATGACCGGCAGGAAAAGTGCCCAGAACGCGTCGAGGAACGCGTGCCAAAGTTTCTTCCACGAGAACAGTTCCTCGACCGGCCAGCCGTTGCGCCGCGCGATCCAATAGGCGGTGGCCATCAGCGCGAGGCCGCCGCCGATGCCGGGAATGATTCCGGCCACGAAAAGCTGCACGATCGAGGCGTTCGCCATCGCGCCGTAGATGATCATCGGGATCGAGGGCGGGATGATGATCGCGAGCGTCGCCGCCGAGGAGCACACCGCCGCGGCAAAGGCCTTGGGGTAGCCGCGCTTCTTCATCGCCGGAATGAGAATGGAGCCGGTCGCGGCGACGTCGGCCACGGCCGACCCCGAGATCTCGGCGTAGAACATGTTGACGCCGACGGTGACGATGGCGAGCGCGCCGCGGATGAAGCCCACCATCGCGAGGCAGAGCGCGATGAGCCGGCGCGAGATCGACGATGCGTTCATGATCGCGCCGGCGAAGATGAACAGCGGGATCGCCAGCAGCGGGAAATTCGTGGCGCCCTCGTACATCACCAGCGCGAGGTTGGGCAGCATCTGCGGCCCCTGCGACACCAGGATGGCGCCCACTGCGACGATGCCGAGCCCCACTGCGATCGGCACGTTGATCGCCGTCAGCAGAACGAGAATCGCGAGAAGCAGGAGGACGATCATTCCAGCTTCTCCTTGATCTCCTCGTCGCCATCCTTCTTGCCGAGCATGCCGGCGCGCGCCTGGGCCCAGTAGTCGGGCAGGCTCAGAAGCTGCGCCAGGATGAATAGCGCGGCGCCGATCGGAATGATCGAATGCACGAGCTGGAGCGGAACCCAGGGCAGGCTTACGAGCCCGTCGCCCTCGAGCACGCGCAGCACGCGCATGCCCATCCAGCCGAGCAGCACGAAGAAGGTGATGACGAGAATCTCGCCGAAGAACACCGCGGCGACGCGCAGGGCCGGCGGCATCACGTTGATGAGGCCCTCGAAGCCGATGTGCCCGCGCTTCAAGGCCGCATAGGCGGAGCCGAAATAGGTCACCCAGCAGAGAGTGATCGCCGCGATCTCGTCATACCACGAGGGCGCG
>JBKOUH010000277.1:0-5557 GCA_046723285.1 Pseudomonadota bacterium | reverse complement strand
CTCCAATAGACGCCGATCGCGGAGGCGTTGCGGAGCAGCAAGCGGTTGGCGGGAATCTCCGCGATCGTCCCCGACGAGAAGCCGACGAGCAGCAGCCGCCCGCCCCAGCCGATGCATTTCAGGCTGCCTGCGGTGACGTTGCCGCCGACCGAATCGAAGATCACGTCGGCGCCTTTGCCGCCCGTGAGACGGTTCACCTCGTCGATCCAGTTTTCCTTGCCGTAGTCGAGCACGGCTTCGGCGCCGTGCACCTGCGGGATTGCGGCCTTCGTCGTTCCGCCGGCGGTCGCGGCGGCACTAACGGTGCCGATCACCCGCGCGCCCTTGGCGCGTGCGATTTCGACCGCCGCGAGACCGACCCCGCCGGCCGCGGCGTGCACGAGCACCGTCTCGCCGGGCTTGAGGCGGCCGTGCTGCAGCAACGCGATGTGCGACGTGGTGTAGACAACGGGGAGCGCGGCCGCTTCGGCCAGCGGCATGGCCTCGGGCACCGCAATCGCCATCGCGTCGGTGACGAGCGTCTGTTCCGCAAAGCCGCCCCAGACAACCTTGCTGGCGACGCGCTGGCCTGGCTTGAAGCGACCGCCGGGCGCGGACGAAATCACCGTGCCTGCCACTTCCTGTCCGGGTGTGAATGGCGGCGTGGGCCGGATCTGATAACGCCCGCTCACCATCAGGAGATCGGAGAAATTCAATGCCGCCGCTTCGACGCGGATCAGCGACTGCCCCGCCGCCGGCATGGGCGCCGGCAGTTCGCTCCAGCGCAGCGGCTGCTCCGCGCGCGTGTCCTCGACGATCCAGGCTTTCATGTCCGCATGGGTAGTATCATTTGATAAGACTTGCCAGAGCGCGGCGGCGCGGTCGCCGGGATTGATCTTACCGGCACGAAGACGCTAAGCCAGTGCCGGATCCGCCGGGGCCCCTGATGATTTTGCGCTCGCTGCCGCACTCGCCTTACGTCCGCAAGGTGCGCGTCGCCGCGCTCGAGATCGGGCTCGCCGGCCGCGTCGAATGCGTCGAGGCCCATGTGTTCGATCCGGCGACGCCGCTGCTCGGCGAGAACCCGCTCGGCAAGGTACCGGCGCTCGTGCGCGACGACGGCTCGGTGCTCTACGACAGCACGGTGATCTGCCAATACCTCGACACGCTGCACCGCGGCGCGCGGCTCTTCCCGCCGGAAGGCGAGGCGCTCTGGCAGGCGTTGAGGCGCAACGCGCTCGGCGACGGCCTCGGCCAGGCCGCGACCTGGAACATCCGCGAGCGCTATCGACCCGACGGCGAACGCTCGCCGCGCTACCAAGCCTATTACGAGCGCACGATCGACCGCAGCTTCACGGCGCTCGAGGCCGAAGCGCCGGCCCTGTCGCTGCAGTTCGGCATCGGCGAGATCTCGATCGCCTGCGCCATCAGCTACGTCGATTTCCGCTATCCCGACCGCGGCTGGCGCAAGTCGGCGCAGCACCTCGGCGCCTGGTACGACACAGTGCGCGAGCGCCCCTCGATGCGCGCCACCGAGTTGAAGCCCTACACCGGACCGCTGCAGCCGCCCGCGTGATCCGCGTCAGCCGCGCGCTTTCAACGCGAGCTTGTTGATCTTGCCGACGCCGGTCTTGGGCAGCGCATCGAGGAATTCGATGTGCTTCGGCAGCTTGTATTTGACGAGGCGCTCCTTGCAGTAGGCCTCGAGCGCGGCACGGTCGAGCTTGGCGCCGGGCTTCAGCGCCACATAAGCCTTCACCGCCTCGCCCGAGAAACTGTCGGGCACGCCGACCGTGGCGGCTTCGAGGACGGCGGGATGCTTCGCCAGCACCTCGTCGATCTCGCGCGGATAGACATTGTAGCCGCCGACGAGGATCATCTCCTTCTTGCGGTCGACGACGAAGAGATAGTCGTCCTCCTCGTCGAAATAGCCGATATCGCCGGTGTAGAGCCAACCGTCGCGGAAGGTCTTGGCGCTTTCGTCGGGCCGGTTGCGATAGGCCTTGATGAATTGCGGGCCCTTGACCCGGATCTCGCCGACCTCGCCCGCCGGCAGGACTCTTGTCCCGGTCTCGAGATCGACGATCTCGACTTCGGTATCGGGCGGCACCGCGCCGACCGAGCGCACCTTCTTCTTGCCGTTGATCGGCATCTGCGCAATCGGCGCTCCCTCCGACATGCCGATGCCTTCGAGAATGACGCTGCCGGTTTCGTGGTGCCAGGCGCGCAGCAGCTCTTCGGAGCAGGGCGCTCCGCCCGACATACACCAGCGGATGTTGGAGAAGTCGGTCTTGCGATAATTCTCGTGCGCGCGGAGGCCGACATACATGGTCGGCGGCCCGCCGGCGAAAACGGTGATGCGGTGGCGTTCGAAGGCGGCGAGCACCTCGCCGGGCTTGTAAGCGGGCAGAAGATGCATCGCGGCGCCGATGAATACCGGATAAACGAGCGTGAAGCAGAAGCCCCAGATGTGAAACAGCGGCGCCACGTTGAGCACGCGCTCGACGCCGAACTCGAGCGGCCAGAGGGCGCCGACGGCGCAGGCATAGGCCATGATCGTCGCGTGCGTGTGCGCGGCCCCTTTGGGTAGGCCGGTGGTGCCGCCGGTGAAGAACATGACGGAGGCATCCTCGGCGCGCGGCAGTGGCAGCGCCGCGGGCGCCTCGCGCAGCAGCGTTTCGACCTTCCCCGCGGACAGTACCTCGAAATGCGGTACGCCGAGCTCGACCGCGATCTCGCGCATACGCGCCTCTTGCTGCGAGTCGCAGCAGAGCACGTGCGGTCCCACGTCCTTGATCAGCGGTAGCAGTTCGCTCGGCGTGTAGTTGGGGTTGACCGGTGCCGCGAGCGCGCCGGCGGCCATCGCGCCCATGAGCGCGATGCTCGCCTCCATGCCGTTGCCCATGACGATGGCCACGGCCTTGCCGCGCACGCCGAGCGCACCGAAATGCCGCGCCATCGCGGCCACGGCCGCGCGGTATTGGCGATAGGTGAGCACGCGATCCTTGCCGTCCGCGCCGGGAACGATAAGTCCGGGCCGGTCGAGCTGCCGCTCGGCCGCATGATCGAGCGCATGCAGAATCGTCGGGAAGCGTCGGTAACTCGGGTCGAGCGTGTAGCGGCCGCCGGCAACCATATGCGCCCCCACTCGCGTTGGCGCTCAGGCTCGGCCGGTCGCGGCCGCGCGCGCGGTGCGGCGGTTCAAAACGCCCGAAAGCTCGATCGCCGCCGCCATCTCGGCTTCCTGGCGCGGCGCCATGAGGTGCGCGCCGGCAACGCCCGAGATCGTCGCCAGCTCCTGGATCAGCTCGGCGCAGATCTTGCGGCCTTCGGCCTTCTGGTCGGCGGCGCCATCGAGGCGCTTGATGATCGGCTCGGGGATCGAGACGCCCCAGAGATTCTCGTGCATCCAGCGCGCCTGCTTGGCCGAGGCGAGCGGGCCGATGCCGACGATGATGAAGACCTTTTCCGGAATGCCGTGCTCGGCGAGGCGCGCCATATAGCGGCGCAGCATCGCGAGATCGAAGCAATACTGGGTCTGCACGAAGTCGGTGCCGGCCGCGATCTTCCCCAACAGCGATTCGGGCTTCCACTCGGGCTTGGGGTCCATCGGCGCATCGGCGGAGCCGATGAAGAGCCGCGGCGGACCGGCGATCTCGCGCCCCGAATTGAGCTTGCCCTCGTCGCGGAGCTTCTTGGCGAGCGCAATCAGCGCGGTCGAGGTGAGGTCGTTGACCGGCTTCGCTTCGGGCTCTTCGCCGCGTTTGGGGTCGTCGCCGGTAAGCGCCAGGATGTTGGGGATGCCGAGCGCCGCCGCGCCCAAGAGATCGCCCTGCAGCGCAATGCGGTTGCGGTCGCGCACGGTGAATTGCAGCACCGGCTCGATGCCGGCCTTGGCGAGGGCGCCCGCGACGACGAGGCTCGAAAGATGCGCCTTGGCCGTGGCGCCGTCGGTGACGTTGACCGCATCGGCCACGCCGCGCAGCGGCCGGCAGCGCTCGACCAGCGGCGCCGGATCGGTCGTAGCCGTCGGCGAGGTCTCGGCGGTGACGGCGAAGTGCCCGGCGCGCAACGCCGCTTCGAGCTGGCCGGGGGATTTCGATCGCGAATTCGGCATCGGTGCCCTGGGTGCGAATGTCGAACACCCTATAAAGCGCGCGGGCCGCGAGGAAAAGCCGAACGATGGCCGCGCTTTGTGGGCGGGCGCCCCGGGATGTTGCTCCCGCCTGACCGTTGTGCGACGCTAACGCGGCCGCGGCTTGCGCCGTCTGGACCCCGCGACTAAATCTATAGATCTATAGAATCTTGCGCCGCGCCGCCGAGCGCCCGCGGCCTTTCGGGAGAAATCGCATGAGTCCGCCGTTTCGCGCCGATCACATCGGCAGCCTGCTGCGTCCCAAGGACCTGACCCAGGCCTATCGCGCGCGCGGCGAAGGCAAGATGTCCGCGAGCGATTTCAGGAAGGCGCAGGAGGCGGCCGTGCGCGAGGCCGTGGCGTTCCAGGAAAAGCTCGGCTTGAAGGTGGTGACCGACGGCGAATTCCGCCGCGCTTCCTATTGGTCGCACTGGATCGACGCGATCGAAGGGCTTTCGGTCGGCGAATCGCTGTTCAAGTTCCACGACGAGCGCGGCACCGAGCAGACCTTCATCTGCCCGGTCGCGAAGGGCAAGCTCAAGAAAGTGGCGCCGATCTCGACCGAGGAATTCAAGTTCCTGAAATCGGTGGCCAAGGGCGAGCCCAAGATCACCATGCCTTCGCCCTCGACCTTCCATTTCTGGCGCGGCGACCGCGGCATCAACCGCGAAGCCTATGCGAGCGCGTCCGCGTTCTTCGACGATCTTTGCGCCATCTATCGCCGGGAGATCGCCGATCTCGCGGCTCTCGGCTGCCGCTACGTGCAGCTCGACGAGGTGGCGATCATCATGCTCGGCGATCCCGAGGTCCGCGCCAAGGTGAAGGCGCGCGGCGAGGATCCCGACGCGCTGATGGCGCTCTACATCAAGGCGATGAACGACGCGATCAAAGGCCGTCCCAAGGGCGTCACGGCCGCGATGCACATGTGCCGCGGCAATTTCAAGGGCAAGTGGCTCTCCGAAGGCGGCTACGACGCCATCGCCGAGCGCGTCTTCAAGGAGATCGACGTCGACGCCTTCTGCCTCGAATACGACACGCCGCGCGCCGGCGATTTCAAGCCGCTGCGGCACGTGCCGAAGGGCAAGACCGTCGTGCTCGGCCTCGTCAGCACCAAAACGCCGGAGCTTGAAAGCGCCGACGGCCTCGTCAAGCGCATCGAAGAAGCGGCTAAGTTCATGCCGAAAGACCATCTCTGCCTCTCGCCGCAATGCGGCTTCGCCAGCACCGTCGCCGGCAATCCGGTGACGCCGGAAGACGAGCAGAAGAAGCTGGCGCTCATCGTCGACGTGGCGAAGAAAGTGTGGGGGAGCGCGTAGGCGCTGCGTTCACGTGCAGGGGCGCCGCGGCGGCAAGCGCGAACGCGCCGAACCGGCCGCCGACGCAGGGAAAGTGCGCGGCCTTTACTGCAACCTCCGGTTTCGAAGAGTCCGAGCCTGATGAAAG
>JBKOUH010000049.1:0-6328 GCA_046723285.1 Pseudomonadota bacterium | reverse complement strand
CGCCGAAGGCGTTTGACATCTAAATACGCATTGCAGTACCTAAATACAGAAATTAGAGGCCGTCAAGCGAAAGCGGTGCGGCACGAAGGCTCAAGCGAGCCGAGGAGGAAGGCCCATGGCGATCCAAGCCCATCGCTGGCTGATGACGGCGGTCAAGGCGCCGCTGGTGCAGGAAGCCTTCGACGCGACGCCGGCGGCGCCGGGCGACGTCACGGTCGAAATCGCCGGCTGCGGCCTCTGCCACACCGATCTCGGCTACTACTACGACGGCGTGCGCACCAATCACCCGCTGCCGTTGGCGCTCGGGCACGAGATCGCCGGTCGCGTCGTCGCCGCCGGTCCCGGCGCCGAAGCCTGGCTCGGCCAGGCGGTGATCGTGCCCTCGGTGATGCCTTGCGGCGAGTGCGAGCACTGCAAGCGCGGCAAGCCGATGATCTGCCGGAAGCAGCGCATGCCCGGCAACGACATCCATGGCGGCTTCGCCTCGCACGTTGTCGTGCCTTCACGCGGTCTCTGCCCGGTCGACGAGGCGCGCCTCGCCAAGGCCGGCCTCGCGCTCGCCGATCTCGCGGTCATCGCCGATGCGGTCACGACGCCTTATCAGGCTGCGACGCGCGCCGGCGTCTGGCCCGGCAGCCTCGCGATCGTCGTCGGCATCGGCGGCGTCGGCGGCTATGCCGCGCAGGTCGCCAAGGCGCTCGGCGCCACGGTCGTCGCCATCGACGTCGACGACGCCAAGCTCGCCGCCATCGGCAACGTGGCCGCGTCGCTGACCCTCAACGCGAGGAAGCTCGATCAGAAAGCGCTGCGCGCGGCGGTGCAGGCTTTCGCCAAGGAAAAGAAATTGCCGCAGACCGAGTGGTTCATCTTCGAGTGTTCCGGCACGGCCGCCGGGCAAAGCACCGCGTTCGGGCTGCTCACGCACGGGGCCACGCTCTCCATCGTCGGCTTCACCATGGACCGCGTCGAGATCCGTCTCTCGAACCTGATGGCGTTCGACGCGCGCGCGCTCGGCAATTGGGGCTGCCCACCCGAGCTCTATCCGGGCGCGCTCGATCTCGTGCTCGACGGCAAGATCGCCTTGAAGCCGTTCGTCGAGATGCATCCGTTGACCGAGATCAACGACATTTTCGCCGCCGCGGGCCGTCATGAGCTGTCGCGCCGCGCCGTGCTCGTTCCCGCTTGATCCTCCGAGGAGAACGCCGATGAACGCCGAAGCCGCACGCCGAGCCGAACCGATCGAGCTCAAGAATCACGATCTCGTCGCCAACTACACGGCGCCGGGCCTGCGCTACGAGAAGCGGCCGGCGAAATTGCCCAACGGCGCGATCGTGCCCGGGCTCTACAACGCCTGGATCGTTCTCGACAACCAGACCCAGTTCAATTCCTACACCACGGCGATGGCCAAGGGCGTGATCCATGCGTTCCGCTCGGCCTCGAACGCGCGCGACGTGAACGCCGTCGTCTTCACCGGCGCCGGCGACAAGGCCTTCTGCACCGGCGGCAACACCAAGGAATACGCCGAGTACTACGCCGGCAATCCGCAGGAATACCGGCAGTACATGCGGATCTTCAACGACATGGTCTCGTCGATCCTGGCTTGCGACAAGCCGGTGATCTGCCGCGTCAACGGCATGCGTATCGGCGGCGGCCAGGAGATCGGCATGGCCTGCGATTTCTCGGTGGCGCAGGACTTGGCGCGCTTCGGCCAGGCCGGCCCCAAGCACGGCTCGGCCCCCATCGGCGGCGCCACCGATTTCCTCCCGGTCGTGATCGGCGCCGAGCGCGCGATGATCGCCTGCGTGCTGTGCGAGCCGTTCTCCGCGCACAAGGCCATGAACTGGGGGATGCTCACGGCGGTCGTGCCGGCCCTCAAAGTCGACGGCAAGTTCGTCGCGAACCCGCTGGTCGAAACGCAATACGCGGTCGACGAATACGGCCGCCCCACTTTCGGGGAGTTCTAGACCGGCCCGGCGCTCGCTGCCGGCAAGGTGGTGATGTCGCGCGGCACGGTCGATCTCTCGCTGCTCGACGCCAAGGTCGAAGAGCTGTGCGCGAAACTTTTGCTCACCTTCCCCGACTGCACGACCAAGACGATCGAGGAATTGCGCAAGCCCAAGCTCGACGCCTGGAACCGCAACAAGGAAAACTCGCGCGCCTGGCTCGCCCTCAACATGATGACCGAGGCGCGCGCCGGCTTCCGCGCCTTCAACGAAGGCGGCAAGGACGACCGCGAGATCGATTTCGTGGCGCTGCGCCAGGCGCTCGCCAAGGGCGCGCCCTGGACCGACCGGCTCACCGAAAGCGTGATGCCGCGCGCCAAGGCAAAGTCATGACCGCCGCGCCGCTCAAGGTCTGGTTCGACCGCGGCGGGCGCCTCTTGCGCCTGCGCCTCGCGCGGCCCAAGGCCAACGTGCTCGACGCCGCGATGATCGGCGCGATCGCCGCGGCGTTCGCCCAGCATCGCGATCGCGACGACGTCGCCGCCGTGCTGCTCGACGCCGAGGGCCCGCATTTCTCGTTCGGCGCCAGTGTCGAGGAGCATCTGCCGGCGAAATGCGCGGCGATGCTCAAGGGGTTCCACGCGCTGCTCCAGGCGATGCTCGATTTCCCGGCGCCGATCCTCGTCGCCGTGCGCGGGCAATGCTTGGGCGGCGGGCTCGAGCTCGCGTCTGCGGGCTCGCTGATCTTCGCGGCGCCCGATGCCAAGTTCGGCCAGCCCGAAATCAGCCATGGCGTGATCGCGCCGGCGGCCTCGTGCCTGTTGCCCGCGCGCATCGGTCCCGGCGCGGCCGACGATCTCTTGCTCTCAGGCCGCAGCATCGATGTAGCCGAAGCGGACCGGCTCGGCCTCGTCGCCGTGATCGCCGACGATCCCGAAGCGGCGGCGCTGGCCTGGTTCGAGCGGAATATCGCCGGCAAGAGCGCCGCGGCCGTGCGCTTCGCCAATCGGGCGGCGCGCGGCGCGCTCGCGGAGACGTTCGGCCGCCGCATCGGGGCGGTGGAGCGCCTTTATCTCGACGGAGTCATGGCCACGCGCGACGCGCTCGAGGGCTTGAACGCGTTTCTCGAGAAGCGCGCGGCGAACTGGGAGCACCGCTGATGTCCCAATTGAGCGAAATCAACCAACGCTGCGCGTCTCTCTACGACGATCTCAATTTCGGCTATGCGCGCGAGTGGAAGGCGGCCAAGCCCGGCCGCAAGGTCGTCGGCCACATGCCGTTCTACGTGCCGCGCGAGCTGATCCACGCGGCCGGCGCGCTGCCGCTCGGCATCTTCGGCGGCGGCGACCAGCTCGAGGTCATCCACGGCGACGCTTATTACCAGAGCTACATCTGCCGCATCCCGCGCTCGACGATCGAACTCGCGGTCACTAACCGCCTCGATTTCGTCGACGGCATGCTGTTCCCCAGCATCTGCGACGTGATCCGCAACCTCTCGGGCATGTGGAAGGTCATGTTCCCGAAGGTCTACGCGAAATATGTCGACGTGCCGCAGAACTATCGCGACGACATCGGCGGCACGTTTTACATCCACGAGCTCAACGAGCTGCGCGAAGGCCTTGCCAAGATGGCGGGGCGGCCGATCACCGACGACGCGATCCGCGCCGCGATCGCGCTCTACAACGAGAACCGCCGCCTCGTGCGCGAGGTCTACGCGTTCCGCGCCGCCGAGCCGTGGAAGGCGCCGGCGGCCGACGTCTATCTCCTGATGCGCGCCGGCATGACGCTCGCGGTCGAGGAGCACAGCCGCATGCTGAAGGAATATCTCGACGCGGCCGGCAAGGCAGAGGCGCGCAAGCGCGACAATTGCCGCGTCGTCGTCACCGGCGCCTTCTGCGAGCAGCCGCCGCTCAACCTCATCAAGTCGATCGAGCTCTCCGGCTGCTACGTCGTCGACGACGATTTCATGCTGATCAACCGCTGGGAAAAAGGCGACGTGGCGCTGGAGGGCGATCCGCTAACCAACCTTGCCCATGCCTACATCCACAATTCCGGCCACACCGCCGCGAAATACGAAGACAAGGAAAAGCAGAAAGGGCTTTGGCTGGTCGACACGGTGAAGAAGAACCGCGCCGAGGGCGTGATCTTCGCCTGCCCCAGCTTCTGCGACCCCGCGCTGCTCGAGCGCCCGATGCTCCAGCGCGTGCTTGCGGACCACAAGGTTCCGTTCGTCGCGTTCAAATACGCCGAGAACTCCGGGCAGATGCAGCCCATCCGCGAGCAGGCCGGCACTTTCGCCGATTCGATCAAGCTGTGGAGCGTCCAATGAACGCGCGCACGCCCAAGGAAGTCGTCAAAGAAGCCTCGATGGTGAAGCAGAAGGAGATGATCTCCGGCAACTACGCGAAGCTCGCCACCGCCAAGGAGCAGGGGAAGAAGGTCGTCTCGACCTTCGTTCCGGGCAATCTGAACGAGCTCATCATGTGCTTCGATCTCGTGAACAACCTGCCGGAGATCAACGCGATCCAGAACGGCATGCGCAAGAAGACCGGCGCCTACATCATGGAAGCCGAGAAGCGCGGCCACTCGGAAGACGTCTGCACGTACGTGAAGGCCGATCTCGGCATGATCGCCAAGGGCAATATCGGACCCGACGGCCACCCGCTGCCTTCGCCCGACGCGCTGCTGCTCTCCTACACCGGCTGCTTCACCTTCATGAAGTGGTTCGAGCTCGTGCGCGAGCAGTACAAATGCGAGACGCTGATGCTGCACGTGCCCTACGAGGGCGACGGGCACGCCACCAAGAACATGCGCGACTACATCGTGAAGCAGTTGAAAGAGGTCATCATTCCCGGCCTCGAGCGCGTCAGCGGCGTGAAGTTCGACATCGACCGGCTGCGCCAGATCCTGAAGGAATCCGCCAAGGCCGAGGAGAACTTCGTCTGGGTGCTGAATTCCGCGAAGCACAAGCCCTCGCCGATCGACGCCTATTTCGGCGGCGTCTATTACGTGGGCCCGATCTTCACCGCGTTCCGCGGCACGCCCGAAGCCACCGAATATTATCGCCTGCTGCGCGGCGAGATCGAGCAGCGCATCGCCAATGGCCAGGGCCCGATCACGCCCGAAGGCGATATGAAGGAAGAGAAGTATCGCCTCGTCGTCGAAGGCCCGCCCAATTGGACCAGCTTCCGCGACTTCTGGAAGATGTTCTACGACGAAGGCGCCGTCGTCGTCGCCAGCACCTACACCAAGGTAGGCGGCGTCTACGATCTCGGCTTCCGCCACGACTCCGATCATCCGTTGGAATCGCTCGCCGAGTATTGCCTCGGCTGCTACACGAACCGGAATCTCCCCTCGCGCATCGAGCTTATCGAAAAATATGTCAACGAGTTCGAGGCCGACGGGCTGCTGATCAATTCGATCAAGAGCTGCAACAGCTTCTCGGCCGGCCAGCTCTTGATCCTGCGCGAGATCGAGCGCCGCACCGGCAAGCCCGCGGCCTTCATCGAGACCGATCTTGTCGACCCGCGCTACTTCTCGCCGGCCAACGTCAAGAACCGGCTCGAGAGCTATCTCCAGATGATAGAGCAGAAGCGGCGCGGCGGCGCGCCCGCGCCGTCGCCGGCCGCGGCGGCCGCACCCGCCGTAGCGCTGCAGTGAGCGGGGACCCCATGCGCACCTTCATCGGCATCGATCTCGGCTCGACCACGACCAAGGCCGTGGTCATGGACGAAAACAGCGCCGTGCTCGGCCGCGGCATCACCAACTCGCGCTCGAACTACGACACGGCCACGCGCGTCGCCAAGCACGAGGCGCTGATCGACACGCGCTTCACGCTGTTCCGCCAAAGCCTCGGGGCCTTGTCATACGCCGCCGGCCAGCTCGAGGGGTTCCTGGCCGATCTCGAACGCGCGTTCCGGCTCGAGCAGTATCTCGAGCAACTGAGCGATCTAGAGCGCGTCTGCGGCGAGAATGCGCACGGCGAGCGCTTTCGCGGCGTGGAGGCCAAGGTCCGTGACGCGCTGGCCGAGGTCTTCGCGCAGCTCCGACAGGACGCGCCCGGCCTCTTCGCGCCCGGCGCGAAGCGAAAATCCGATTTCTTCCGCGACATCGCCGGCTCGCGCTTCATGGCGGTGGGCGAGGAGGTCGCCAGCCGCTGCAAGTTCCCGTTCGACCTGCTGCTCAACATCTACGACCGCTCGATTATCGACGTCGAGAACCGGCCGCCGGCCGAGGACGAGAAAGGCAAGCTGCTGCGCGCGCTCGACCGCGCCGTTTCCGCCCGGCCCGATCTCGCGGCGCAGGGCGCCGGCGTCGCCGAAGCGGTGCGCAGCGCGCTCGCGATCCCGCTCGAGGAAAGCTACGTCGTCGGCACCGGCTACGGC
>JBKOUH010000187.1:0-2128 GCA_046723285.1 Pseudomonadota bacterium | reverse complement strand
TCGACGAGGAGGACCTCGCATCCCTGAAGCGGCGAACGAGCCGGAGCGGCGGTCGCAGGCATGCGCCTAGCTAGCCGCCGGAGCGCCGAATGTGCAAGGCGCAGCTCTTGGATCGGCCGCGGCGCCTTTTTCTAGTTCGGTCTAATCCGCGTCGCGGGCGATGCGGAAGCCCAAGTTGAAGATTCGGCCGGTGGCGTTGGCCTTCAAGCGCGCCGCCGAGCGCAACAGGCGCTGGGTGTAGTTGAACGCGCCGCCCCGAACGACGCGGCGGTTGCAGTCGGGCGCGGTGGCGGCGCTGTCGCCGGTGGAGGCGGTTTCCGAGCCCGCCGCCTTCCAGCAGTCCGACGTCCACTCGGCGGCGTTGCCGAGCATGTCGTGGAGGCCGAAGGCGTTGGGCCGCAAGCTGCCGACCGGCGCCGTATAGACGAAGCCGTCGGAGCAGTCCGAGCCCGGCCATTCCGGAAACTTCTTCTTGGCCTCGACGTCGGCGCCGTTGCCGTAGCGGCAGAGATCGGCCGTGTCCTCGCCCCAGTGACGCGATTCCTTGGATCCGCCGCGCGCCGCGTATTCCCATTCCAGCTCGGTCGGAAGGCGATACTTCTTGCCGGTCTTCTTGCTGAGCCAAGCGGCATAGGCCTCGGCATCCTTGAAGCTCACGCACACGACCGGCTCGTCGGCGGCCTGCTTGTAGCCCGGCTCGACCCAGTTCTTGGTGCGATCGAACGCCCATTGCTTGCCCGACCACACGAAGCAGCCGTGATTGGCCTTGTAGCCCGACTCTTTGATGAACGTGTCGAACTGGGCGCGCGTGATCTCGTAGCGGCCGAGCGCGAACGGCCGGGCAATCGTGACCTCGCGCTGCCGCTCCTCGTCGTTCTCGCGGCCAGTCTCGCTCGCCGGCGAGCCGAAGGCGCCGGTGCCGGTCGGGATCATCACCATGTCGGGGCAGCCGACGCAGTCGGTGAAGCCGGTGACGGCCGTGCCCGGCAGCGCATCGTCGCGCTCCCGCTCGCGCTGCGCCGGCGGAATGGCGGCGGTGGTCGTGGGCGGCATGGCGTCGGCGGGCTCGCGCGCGGTGCGCGCCGGCTCGGCGGCGCGGGCGCTGTCGTACTCGGGCACGCCGGTATTGCGCGTGCCGACCCAGAAGCCGGCGCCGGCAATGACGACCATGAGGACGCCCAGCAGCGCCGTGGTCAGCGCCGGATTGCGCGGGCGCACCGTGCGCTCGGTCGGCGCGTTGGAAAACGTCTCCTGCACCGTCGGCGCCTGCGGCGTGCGCTGGGCGGGGGTGCGCGAGGTCTGCGCGGGACGCGCGTTTCGCGCCGCGTCGGCCCCGCGCACGATCTCGCGCAGCGCCGCCACGGTCTGCGGGCGGTCCTTCTCGAACACGCGCATCGCCATGTCGATGGCGTGGAGCAGCGCCGGATTGTAGCGGCCGTGGCCGACCACCGAGGCCGGCGGCAGCGGATCGCGCTGGCCGTTGACGATGGCCGAAAGGCGGTCCGGCGCCTGGGTGGGGCGCTGGCCGCTGATGCAGCGATAGAGCACGGCGCCGAGGCCGTAGATGTCGGTCCAGGGGCCGAGCTGACCGCCGCTGCCGTATTGCTCGTAGGGCGCGTAGCCGTCGGAGACGATGGCGGTGAGGGTGACGCTGGTGCGCGTCAGCGCCTGGCGCGCCGCGCTGAAGTCCAAGAGGATCGGCGTGCCGTCGGTGCGGAGATAGATGTTGGCCGGCTTCACGTCGCGGTGGAGGAAGCCGACGCGGTGCACTTCCTCGAGCCCGTCCAGGATCGGCAGCACGAAGCGCATGACATCGGCTTCGGCGAGGACGCGCTGGCGGGTCAGGATCTGGTCGAGGCTCTGGCCCTCGACGAACTGCATCACGAGATAAGCGGTGCCGTTGCACTCGAAGAAGCGATGGACGGCGACGATGTTCGGATGATGGAAGTTGACGAGCGTCTCGGCTTCCTGGCGGAAGCGCTCGAGGCCCCAGTAGTAATCCATGATGACGCCGTGGCTGATCGGGCGCACGGACATGTCTTCGGTCGCGCGCATGGCGAGACCGGCGGGGAGATACTCCTTGAGCGCAACCTTGCGGCCGAGCGCCTGCTCGGTCGCGAGATAGGTG
>JBKOUH010000502.1:0-1824 GCA_046723285.1 Pseudomonadota bacterium | reverse complement strand
CGTCTTCGTCGAGGACGAGGAGCAGTTCGACAAGGTTCTCGCCGTCCGCGATGTGTGCCCCGATCTCCGCCACATCGTCGTTTACGAGACCGAGGGCCTGCGCGGCTTCAGCGACCCGATGGTGATGAACTTCGCCGACTTCCTCGAGCGCGGCGCCGCGCATGCGGCGGCGCATCCGCAATTCGTGGCGGACGAGGTTGCGCGCACCAAGCCGGAGGAGATCGCGATCCTCATCTACACCTCAGGCACCACCGGCCCGCCCAAGGCGGCGATGATCCGCCACGCCAATGTAATCGCGCAGATCGGCCGCGCGGATGTGATGACACCGCTCCAGGACGGCGACCGCACGCTCTCGTTCCTGCCGCTCTGCCACGTGGCCGAGCGCATGAGCGCGGTGTTCAATCCGCTGATCCTCGGCAACACCGTGCACTTCGCCGAGAGCGCCGACACGCTGCTCGAGGATCTCCGCGCCGTGCAGCCCGACGCGTTGTTTGCGCCGCCGCGCACCTGGGAAAAGATGCACGCGCTGGTGACGCTGGCGATCGCCGACGCCACGCGCCTGCAAAAGCTCGCCTATGCGTGGGCGATCCGGCTCGGCCAGCGCGCCGAGGCGGCCATCGACACGGGCGTGCGGCCTGGCGCGCTCACGCGTCTACTGCGCGCGCTCACCGCCGCGTTCGTGCTCGGCAATCTCCGCCGCTTTCTCGGCTTGGGGCGCATCCGCTACGGCATGACCGGCGCCGCACCGGTGGCGCCCGAGATCATCGCCTGGTTCCGGGCACTCGGCATCGATCTTCGCGAAGCCTACGGCTTGACCGAGAGCTGCGGCCTCGCGACCGTGAATCCGCTCGGGCGCAACCGCGTCGGCACGGTCGGCCCGCCGCCCCAAGGCATCGAGGTGAAACTTGCCGGCACCGGCGAAATCCTCGTGCGCGGCGACAACGTGTTCGCCGGCTATCTCAACAGGCCGGTGGAAACGGCGGCGGCGATCGACGACGCGGGCTGGCTTCACACCGGCGACGTGGGCACGCGCGATCCCGATGGCTATCTCCGCATCACCGACCGCTTGAAGGACGTGATGATCACGGCCGGCGGCAAGAACGTGACTCCGTCCGAGATCGAGAACCAATTGAAGGCCAGTCCCTACATCGCAGACGCGGTGGTGATCGGCGACCAGCGCCCGTTCCTTTCGGCGCTCGTCATGATCGATCTCGAGAACGTCGCGCGCTTCGCCCAGGACCGGCGCGTGCCGTTCACCAACTATGCCAGCCTCTGCGCCGCCGAGCCGGTGCAGGCGCTCATCCAGCGCGAGATCGAGGCCGTGAACGCCAAGCTCGCCCGCGTCGAGACGATCAAGAAATTCCGCCTTATCGATGTGCTGCTGACGCCCGAGGACGAAGAGTTGACGCCGACGATGAAGCTGAAGCGCAAGGTCGTGGCCCAGAAATACAAGGCGCTAATCGAGGGGATTTACGGCTGAATGCGCCCCGCTCGGTGCCGTCGCGCCCGCAGCCGGTAGCTTTCCTTATGAAACTTACTTAGACTTGGCGAAAATCTTCGAGGGAGGAACCACGATGAAATCCGCAATCCGCCTTGCCGCGCTCGCCGCGGTCTTTGCCGCCGGCGCGGCGTCGGCCGAGGCGCCGCAGGGCGTCACCGCCAACGAGATTCTGCTTGGCTCGCATCTCGATCTCACCGGCCCCACCGCGGCCGGCATGGATTGGCTGCGCACCGGCATGATGATGAAGGTCGACGAGATCAATGAGAAGGGCGGCATCCACGGCCGCAAGATCCGCGTCATCGTCGAGGACAACGGCTTCAACC
>JBKOUH010000306.1:0-4994 GCA_046723285.1 Pseudomonadota bacterium | reverse complement strand
GATGTGCCCGCGCGCGCCGGCCCCGGCGGGATCGTCAACAGGTTCGGCCGGCCCCCGCCTCCACGCTGTCGCGGGGCCTTGCCGTTGGCGGGTGCAATCGCTACGTAACCAGCCGAACTCCGAGACGAAACGAAGCCGATCCGATGCAAATCGCCGAGATATCCGACCGCCGCCGGCGCCGTTCCGCGCAGGTCAAGCTGCACGACGCACGCGAATTCGAAGGCATGCGCCGGGCCGGCCATTTGGCGGCGGAGACGCTCGATTTCATCGGCCCCCATGTCCGCCCCGGCGCCAACACCGGCGAACTCGACCGACTCTGCCATGATTTCATCGTCGGCCGCGGCGCCATCCCGGCCCCGCTCGGCTATCGCGGCTTCCCCAAGAGCATCTGTACCTCGGTCAACCACGTCGTCTGCCACGGCATCCCCGACGAGCGGAAGGTGCTGGCCACGGGCGACATCCTCAACATCGACATCACCGTGATCCTCGACGGCTGGCACGGCGATACCAGCCGGATGTTCACGATCGGCGACATCGGCGTCAGAGCCAAGAAGCTCATCGACGTCACCTACGAGGCGATGATGCGCGGCATCAAGACGGTGAAGCCCGGCGCCACGCTCGGCGACATCGGCCACGCGATCCAGACCTTCGTCGAGGGCAACCGCTTCGCCGTGGTCGAGGATTTCTGCGGCCACGGCCTCGGCACGGTGTTCCACGACGCGCCCTCGGTGCTGCACTACGGCCGCCCGGGAGAGGACCTCGAGCTGCGCGAGGGCATGTTCTTCACCATCGAGCCGATGGTGAACGCCGGGCGCAAGGAAACCAAGATCCTGGCCGACGGCTGGACCGCGGTGACGCGCGACAAGAGCCTCTCGGCCCAGTTCGAGCATTCGATCGGCGTCACCGCCGAAGGTTGCGAGATCTTCACGCTCTCGCCCAAAGGCTGGCACCGCCCCTCGTTCGGCAATTGATCGACCGCGCGGCGCGCGCGTGAAATTGCACGCGTAGGTGCTACCGAGCCCTCCCCCGCTTTGCTAGGATCGCGCTTCGTCAGATCTGAGGCTGATGGGGGAATCGATGCCGCTCATTCGTTTGGCCGCGCTTTCCGTGGTCGCAGCGCTGACCGCCGGCTGCGCCGCGCAGCAGCAGCCGCAGGGCGGATTGCCGCAAAACGTGACGCTTCGGAACACGCAGACCGGCACCTCGACGACCGTCAGCGGCGCGGCCCTCGCGCTTGTCATGGCGCAGCGTGAGATGGCGCGGCGCAACAACGCCGGGGCGGTCCGCCTCGCCAGCCAAGCGATCAACTCCAAACAGCTCGCCGGCAACGATCTGTCGACGGCCTATGCGATACGCGGCGACGCCTACTATCTCGGCGGCGTTTCCGCCAAGGCGCGCGATGATTGGCGGTCCGCGGTCGAGATGAACGGCCAGAACGCGATGGCGCTGCGCGGCATGGCGATCATTTCGCACATGCAGCGGAAATTGCCCGAATCGATGCATTATATGGAGCGCGCGATCGCGGCGTCGCCCGACAATCCGCATCTTTACATCACGCGCGGCCTGCTGCGCCTGCAAGACCGCCGCGAGCTCGGGCTCGCGCAAGCCGATTTCGCCAAGGCGATCTCGCTCAAGCCCGATCTCGCGTCGGCCTATTTCTATCGCGGCCTCGTCAATCACCTGAACGGGCGCTTTGCCCTGGCCAAGACCGATTACGAGAAAGCGCTGGAGATCAATCCGGGCGAAAGCCGGGCGCGCCAGGCACTCGGGCTGCTCGAGCAGCGGCGCGCGCCGGCCGACCATCTCGCGCCGCGCACCCGGCCCAACGAGGTCGTGCAGTTCTGAGGCGCTGGTCAATGGCGCCGCGCAAGCCCGCAGATTCCGCCGCGCCGGACGAGAGCGCCGCGCCCGGCGCCTCGGAGGCGCCGCCGAAGCCGCACTATCGCGGCCACCGCGGCCGCGTGCAGGAGCGCCTGCTCAACGCCGGCGCCGGCGCGTTGCTGGACTACGAACTGCTCGAATTGCTGCTGGCGCCCGGCGATCCGCTCGGCGACACCAAACCGCTGGCGAAGGCCCTGCTCGACCGCTTCGAGGGCAACCTCGCGCGCGCGATCACGGCCCCGCTCGAGGAGCTGCGCAAAGTTTCCGTCGAGGTCGAGGTGCGCGGCAAGAAGCGCCGGAAGCGGCTCGGCGACCCCGCCATCGCGGCGCTCAAGGCCGCGCAGGCGCTGGCCCATCTGCTGCTGCGCGACGAGGTGAAAAAGGAGCCGGTGCTTTCGAGCTGGAAGCAGGTGATCGCCTATATCCGCGCCGCGATGGCGCACGAGCGCAACGAGCAGTTCCGCATCCTCTTCCTCGACAAGAAGAACAAGCTGCTGCGCGACGAGGTCCAGCAGCGCGGCACGGTCGACCACGCGCCGGTCTATCCGCGCGAAGTGGTGAAGCGCGCGCTCGAGCTCGGCGCCAGCGCGCTGATCCTCGTGCACAATCATCCGAGCGGCGACCCCACGCCCTCGCGCTCCGACATCGAGATGACGAAGGACGTGCAGAAGGCGGCGGCGGCGCTCGGGCTCGCCGTCCACGATCACATCGTCATCGGCCGCGACGGCCACGCCTCGCTGCGCACGCTCGGATTGATGTAGCTCGCCCGGATGCCTTTTACCGGGACCGCATTGCGACCGTCATTCCCAACGTGACCGCGCCGACGCCGATCGTGGCGGCGATGTCCGGGAATTCGCCGAGCAGCGGCATCGCGGCCATGGTCGTCACGCAGGGAACGGCGGCGGTGAACAGCGCCGTCGCGGCCGGGCCGAGGGTGGCAACCGCGCGCGTGTAGACGAAGATCGAGACCGCGCCGATCAGCGCGCCCTGGACCAGCGCTTGCAGCAGGAGATCGCGCGCGCCGGCCGCGAACAGCGCCTTGCCGGGCAGCATTGCGTAAACCGGGAGGAAGCTGCACATCGAGAACACGGCGACGATCGCGGCCCCGTGCGCAGGTGCCAGGCCCAGCCGGCGCGCCAGGACGCCATAAGCCGACCAGAGCGCGGACGCGAGCAAGAGAAAGCCGTCGCCGGCAAGCTGCCGGACGCTGGCGCCGGTCAGACTGTCATACGCCATCAGTGCGATGCCGGCGGCGATGAAAAGGATGCCGATCGTCCGGTAGCGTGCTCCGGCGTAACTTGGCGTGACGCTCAGGATGGCGCAGGTGAACAGCGGCAGCGTACCATGCAGCAGCACCGCGCCGTGCGCGGCAGGAGCCAGCGAGAAGCCGGCATAGGCGGAAAGCGCGAAACCGAGCCCGCCAAAAAGCGCCAGCGCCCCCGCATCACGCCAGCGCACGCCGGAGAGGCCGAAGCGCAGCAGCGCCGGCAACAGCAGCATCCCGCCGATCCCGAACCGCAGGGCCGCGAGATCCGGCAATGTCAGCGATGACGAAAAGCCGAGCCGCGAAACCAGCGTGAAGCTCGAGAACAGCAGCACCGACAGGGCGCCGCATGCCGCGCCGATCGTGCGGTCCCGCGCGATCGCCCCCGGCGCAAGGCTACTCCCGCCTTGCGGTTCTTCGATTGGACGCAAGGTGCGTCCTCGCCCAAACCCTAACATTTTCCCCTCGACGCGGATGGGCGGCACGGAGCTAGGCGGTCGCGGCGCTGTTCAGCCGCTGCAGAACCGGAAGCAGACCCTCGGGTTCCGGCCGCCGCGTGTAGTCGGGGTCCGCCTCGGCGTGACGGATCTGGCCCTGGCGGTCGATCACGAAGCGCGCCGGCATCGGCAGCGTCCAGCTGCTGTCGGCATTGAACGCCGGCAGATCGACCCCGAGCTGCTTATAGAGATCGACCAGATAGTCCGGCAGCCGGAAGCGCAGGCCATACCGATCAGCCACCACGTTGCCGGGGTCGCTTAAGATCGGAAAGGTGAGTTTGTGCTGCGCGATCAGCTTCCGGCTGTTGGCCGCCGTCTGCGGCGTGATCGCGATCAGCGCCGCGCCGGTCGCGCGGATGCGGTCGGCATGGTGCTCGAGCTCCTGGAGATCAATGTTGCAATACGGGCACCAGACTCCGCGGTAGAAGCTCAAAACCGCGGGGCCCTTAGCCAGCAGATCGGCGAGGCGAACGGTCTGGCCGTCGGCGTCCTTGAGCTCAAAGGCGGGCGCGGGACCGGATTTGCGCACGCGCGCTGCGGCGCCGCTGGCGACGAGCTCGTCGGTCGCGCGCTTCATGATGTCGTGGACCCCGGACGGAACGCGCTCGAACGGCGGCTGGCCCGATTGGAATCGGGCCTTGAAGGCGGACAGCTTCTCTTGAAGGGACATAGGATGCTCCTCTGAGTGGGCTCTTGGCGTTGCCCCCGCCGGCCGTGCCATTTGGCTTTTTTGTAATGCCTAGTCAAGAATGATTCTGTAATAATTATTCAAGAAAATGTGTGGGCGTCATGGCCGCCCCGACGGCAGCGATGGAATAGGTTCCGACGATGGGCCGGGCGAGAGAGTTCGACGGGGGCGCCGTGCTCGACCGGGCCGCCGAAGTATTCTGGCGGATCGGCTACGACGTCGTCACGGTCGACGATCTCGAGGCCGCGACCGGTCTCGGCCGCGGCAGCCTCTACAATGCATTCGGGGACAAGGAAGCGTTGTTCCTCGCGGCGCTCGATCATTACGTGACGAAATACGGATCGTCGCCGTTCGCGCACCTGGCGAATCGCGACGTCGCCGTGGGGATCCGCCGGCTGCTCGATGCGGTGGTGGCACGGATGAACAACCCGGCCAACCCGCGCGGCTGCCTCTTGACCAATACGAGCCTCACGCACGGCACAGGCTCGCACCGCATCGACGCCGCCGTGGCCGAGAAGATCAAGTCGATGGAGGGCCTGCTTGAAGCCGCGATCGCGCGCGCGCGCGACGAGGGCCAGATTTCCGCCGAAGCCGTTCCCAAGCAACTGGCGCGGTTCTATGGCGCGGTCATCCAAAGCCTCGGTGTCATGCACAAGGCCTATGG
>JBKOUH010000425.1:0-4254 GCA_046723285.1 Pseudomonadota bacterium | reverse complement strand
CTGGATCGCCTGGGGCGGCATCATCGGGCGCGGCTGCACGCATGACCATTCCGGGCTCGGCGCGCACGGCGGCGAACACGATCACGCGCATGATCATGGGCACGGCCACCATCATGGCCATGACCACGCGCATCATCACGGCCACGCACACAATCACGCGCATCGCGCCCACGCCGTGGCCAAGCCGATGGCGGGCTGGCGGAGCATGCTGCCGGTGGCGCTCGCTTCCGGCATCCGCCCCTGCACCGGCGCAATCCTCATTCTTCTGTTCACGTTGACGCAGGGCATCTTCGCGATCGGCGTGCTGGCGACGGTGGTGATGTCGCTCGGCACGTTCCTCGTCGTGGCCGCGATCGGCCTCGTCGCGATCTATGTGCGGCGCGCCGCAAGCCGCGCCGGCGGCGCCAGCGAGCGCCTCGCCAATACCGCCCAGCGCACGGTCTCGTTGACCGGCGGCCTCGTCGTGTTCGGCTTCGGCGCCCTTTTCCTGCTCGGTTCGCTGGCGCAGATGGGCGTCAAGATCTGAGCCGCTTGCGCCCGGCGCCCGCTTCCGCCAAAAACCACCGCCCGCCTCCAAGGAGTTCGCCAATGCGCCGTCTGCCGCGCTTCATCGCCGGCCTTGTCCTTGCCGCCGCGCTCGCAGCGCCCGCCTCAGCCCAAGACAAAGGAGATTTGGAAAACATGCTGTACATGGAAACCGCGCATGGCCGCGTCGTCATCAAGCTGCGCCCCGACCTGGCGCCCAATCACGTCGCGCGCGTCAAGGAGTTGGCGCGGCAGAAGTTCTACGACGGCACGCCGTTCCACCGCGTGATCGATGGCTTCATGGCCCAGGGCGGCGACCCCACCGGCACCGGCACCGGCGGCTCGGGCAAGAAGCTCAAGGCCGAGTTCAGCAAGGAGCCGTTCAAGCGCGGCACGATCGGCGCCGCGCGCAGCCAGAGCCCCGACAGCGCCGACAGCCAGTTCTTCATCTGCTTCGACCGCGCCAAGCATCTCGACGGCCAATACACGGTCTGGGGCGAAGTGACCGAAGGCATGGACGTTGTCGACAAGATCGCCAAGGGCGAGCCCCCGGCCAAGCCCGACAAGATCGTCACGATGCGCGTCGCCGCGGACGTGGAGAAGAAGTAGCGACGGTCAGCCCGGCCGTTTCTCCCAACAACGTCATCCCGACCGGAGCGAAACGCTATGCGGTTCGCGTAGCGCAGGGATCGTGGCGAAGCTGCGACACGACCCCACGGCTCCGCACGGCGATTAAGAACGCCGCGCTCCGTTCGGGATGACGGATTGAAGAAAGTGGCGGCTCAGTGCAGCCGCATCAGCCTTTCGGCGTTGCCGTGATAGATCGCGGCGCGATCGGCTTCGGGTATGTCGAGATTGTCGAGGATCTTGATCGTCTCGCGGATGTACATCGGCCCTTTCTCGGGATCGAAGGGCGCGTCAGACGCGAACAGCACGCGGTCGATCGGGAAGAAGTCGAGGCCGCATTTCGTGGCCGCCGTCGAGCCGAAGACCGCCGTGTCGGCATAGAACATCTTGAAATAATCGAGCGGGCGCTTCTTGAGCTTCTTCAGGAGCAGCGTGTAGTCCTCGTCGCTGGTGCGGTTGCCGAGCTGGTCCCACCCCGGTCCGACGCGGCCTTCGAAATAGGGGCACATGCCGCCCATGTGGTGGGTCACGATCTTCAACTCCGGCCAGCGGTCGAAATATCCGGCGAAGACGAGATGCGCCATCATCACGCTGGTTTCGTAGGGCCAGCCGAAAGTCCACCAGATCTCGTATTTGGATTTCTTCTCGGTCTGATAGTCGGGGAAATTGGCGCCGCGCGCCGGGTGCACGAAGATCGGCAGATCATATTTCGCCATGCCCTCGAACAGCGGCACGAACTCGGGGAGATCGAGCGGCTTGCCGTTGACGTTGGTGAACACCTGCACGGCGCAGGCCTTCAGTTCCTTGATCGCGCGGTGCATCTCCGCCCAGGCGGCGTCGAGATTGTTCATCGGCAACGAGGCGATGAAGCCGGGAAAGCGCTTCGGATATTTCCGGCAAAGCTCGGCCATGCCGTCATTGGCGCGCTTGGCGAGCTCGGGCGTGGCGTTGGCGCCGGCCATGACTTCGAGCGGCGGCGAGGCGAGCGAGAGGATCTGCACGTAGTCGGGTCCGAACTTGTCCATGACCCGGAAGCGCTCGTCGAGATCGACCAGCATCGGCACGCCGCGCACGCGCTTGCCCATGTCCTTCAGGCCGCCGGCCACCTCCATCATCTTGTCGTAGAAGCCATTCGGAAAGATGTGGTTGAAGGCGTCGATCTTCTTCATGGGCGATCTCCCTCCCATTGGCGATCCCAGTCGCGACCGGATGGGCGCGCATGCTATGCCTCGGGGCGGGCCCGAGTCGATTCCCCGAGGAGCATGAGCCATGAGCTTCGCGCTGCATCCCGACATCATCCGCGACACGGTCGAAGTCGCGCGCCTGCCCCTCTGCCGCGTCGGGCTCAACAAGGACGCAAACTATCCCTGGCTCGTCCTCTCGCCGATGCTGCCGGGCTTGCGCGATTTCCACGACGTGCCCGCGCCGCATCATGCCGCGCTCATGGGCGAGATCGGCCGCGCGTCGCGCGCGCTGCAGCAGATCTACAAGCCTGACAAGATCAACGTCGCGGCGCTCGGCAACGTGACGCCGCAGCTTCACATCCACGTCATCGCGCGCCGGGCGAGCGATCCCGCCTGGAACAAGCCGGTCTGGGGCGTGGTGCCGGCGAAGCCCTACGAGCCGGCGGCGCTCGGCGAAACCATCGCGAAAATCCGCACGGCGTTGGCGGCGTAGGCGCGCAATCGCCGTAGCAAAGCTGCGGCGGCTTCGCTAATTTCCGCTACGGCAAGGGGCGCCCCGCTGACGAGCGCGAGGGAAGCCATGAACCGCAAGATCAAACGCGCCGAGATCGACCATCTGCTGTACCGCCTGCCGGGCGCCGTCGGCGGTTCGGGCGTGTCGGCCGTGGACGTTTACGTCGTCGATCTCGAGAGCGCGGACGGCGCGTCGGGCTGGGGCTTCTCCTACGGCCTGAGAGGCGGCGCGCCCGCCGTGCGCGCCGCGGCCGCGGACCGCATCGACCGTTTCGTTCTGGGCTACACGGCCGACGCGCCGGCCGCGACCTGGCGGCAGATGAACGGGTCGCTCAACCGCATCGGCCGCGGCGCGCATTATCCGGCAATGGCGGCGATCGATCTCGCGCTCTGGGATCTCCACGCGAAGCAACGAAAGATCACGCTCGCCGAGGCGCTCGGCGGGCGGCCGCGCGCGGTGCCGGTCTACGGCAGCGGCGGTTACACGGCCAATCAATCGCCCGACGCCGCCGCCGAGATGGCCGCGACACAAGCCCAGGCCGGGTTCCCGCTGGTGAAGCTCCGCGTCGGCGGCGACCGCCACGACATCGATCGCATCAAGGCCGTGCGCGCGGCGCTGCCCGACGGCGTCGACATCGCCGTCGATGCCAACGAGAAATGCGATCTCGCCCGCGCCCAGTGGCTGGCGAAAGTGTGCGCCGATCAAAATCTGCTCTGGCTCGAGGAGCCGCTGCCGGCCCAGGATTTCGCCGCCTACGCGGCGCTGGCGCGCACGTCGCCGGTGGCGCTCGCGCTCGGGGAACATCTCCAAGGCGTCGGCGAATGCATGCCGTTCCTGGAGGCGCGCGCCTGCGCGGTCGTCCAGCCCGATCACGCGGCGATGGGCGGCATCAGCGAGTCGCTGCGTCTTTGCCACGTGGCCGAGTCGTTCGGTATCGGCGCGGCGCCGCATTTCCTGCCCGCTCTCTTCGTGCACATTGCCGCCGCGGCGCCGAACGTGACCTGGCTCGAGGATTTCCCGCAGCTCGAGCCGCTGTTCGACATCGCGGTCAAGATCGACAACCAGCGCCGCATGGCACCCGGCGACCGCCCCGGCCATGGGTTGAAGCTGCGCGACGACGCAAGGCAGGAATATCGCGTCAAGCGCGCCTGACGATGCATAGCATCTGATATTCCAAGTAACCGCGCACAGGCGCGTGAGAATCGCGCCTTTATCGTTATTTCAGCTTTCCCGCGCCCGAAACCGCCGCTGGATTGTCGCGCATTTCGGGCGGCGTCGCCCACATGCGGCAGACATTGGGCATCTTGGCGTCGTCGGCCTTGACGAAAGTCCAGAGCGCGCAGCCCGTCGTCCCGTCGCTCGGCGATTTGAGGCAGAGGTCCCGGCATTGCTGCCAGGTGCTGC
>JBKOUH010000480.1:0-4487 GCA_046723285.1 Pseudomonadota bacterium | reverse complement strand
CGCCGCGGCGATGCTGAAGCTCGAAGCCGAGGCGCGTATGGCCCGGCGCGGGCTTTGGGCGCTCTCGGCCTACCGCGTCCTCGGGGACGGGGAGGCAGGGCGCTTCGTCGATTCGTTCCAGATCGTCGAGGGCCGCGTGCTGAAGGCGGCGCCGGCGCGCGAATACTTCTATTTGAACTTCGGCCGCGATTTCCGCCGCGATTTCACGATCGGGCTCGATCGCGCGGCGCTGCGCCTGTTCCGCCGCGCCGGCCTCGCGCCCGCGTCGCTCGAGGGGAAGCGCGTCCGCGTCCGCGGCTGGCTCCTGTGGAGGAACGGCCCCTATATCGGCGCCACGCATCCCGAGCAGGTGGAGGTGATCGAGTAGGGCGCGTGAGCCGCCTCACGCCGCCTGCGCCAACCCCGTGCGCGCGGGCGGGAAGCGCAGCGTGAACGTGCTGCCGGCGCCGGGGCGGCTCTCGAGCTCGAGCGCGCCGCCGTGCAGCTCGATCATCGTCTTGACCAGCGTGAGCCCGAGGCCGGTGCCCTCGGTGGCGCTCTTCTCGATGGCGTCGGCGCGGCCATAGGCTTGGAGGATGCGCGGAATGTCGGCGGCGGCGATGCCGGGGCCGGTGTCGGCGATGGAAACGAACAGCGCGTCGGCGTCGTCGCGGCCGGCGGTGACCGTGACGCTGCCGCGCGCGGGCGTGAACTTGATCGCGTTCGAGAGCAGATTGAGGATCATCTGTTTGACCAGGCGCGCGTCGCCCTGGAGCGGCGGCAGCTTCGGCGCCAGCCGCGTGCGCAGCGCGATGTGCGAGTCTCCGGCGCGCACGGCCACGAGCCGGCGCACGGCCTCGATCGCGTCGGCCAGGTCGACTTCGCCCTCGTTGAGCTGGAGCTTGCCGGCCTCGGCCTTCGAAAGGTCGAGGATGTCGTTGATGAGCGAGAGCAGGTGCGTCGCCGAGCCGTTAATGTCGTCGGCATACTCGCGGTATTTGGGCGGGCTGATGCGGCCGAACACCTCGCGCTTCATCATCTCGGAGAAGCCGATGATGGCGTTCATCGGCGAGCGCAGCTCGTGGCTCATATAGGCGAGGAACTCGCTCTTGGCGCGGTTCGCCTGGAGCGCCTCGTCGCGCGCGCGCGCCAGCTCCCGGGTCTGGGTCGCGAGCCGGCGTCCTTGAGTCTCAAGTCGTCCGTTGAGCTCGGCCTGCTCCGCGGCCAGCGCGAATTGCCTCCGCCGCATCGCGCCGGCGCGATAGACGGTGAAGACGCCGAGCACGTTGGCCACGACATGGATCGCGGCTTCCAGTCCGAGGGCTGATCCGTTGAGCCTTCCGGTTGCGATCGTGACCGCCAGATACGAGAGCGAGCACGCCGCGCCGGCGACGGTGACATACGGCAGGCGATTCGACATGAACAGGTATTGGCCGATCAGCAGCATCAGCGCCGTGACCGATTGAACGCTGACCCGCTCGAACAAGTCCGTGGGTGGAATGAGCAGAAAGCCCGAGAAAAAAACGGCGATCAGGAAGAGCTGCAGCGCGAAAATTCCGGCATCCATGCGCGCGATCCGACGCGACGGGGCGGTGAGCGGGAAAACGAGGAGGAGCACCGCCGCCACGGAGAGGCGCATCGCGAGCAGGCTGAAAAAGATGCCCTCTGATCCGTAGAGCAGGAAATCGGTCACGATGTGGGCGATGTCCGAGATCAGGACGACGCTGAACGCGATCCGGTTCAGCGCGCGGGCGTCGCGGAACGTCGCGCGGCGGAAGGCATGCTCGGTCGCGGGATCGACGAACTCGCCGGTCCATCGCTTCAGACGAAAACGGGGATGGTTTAGATTCGCTAGCATGCACGCGGGGATTTGGCCGCAGGATTTGCGGCGTTATGCGGCGGATGTGGCTAAGCAATCGTTAATTCTTCGCCATCGGAATCCTTTTCGGGCGCGCCCGCCGGCAGCCTCCACGCAAGAATATTGCGCGCCGAAGCCGCAGGCCGCTTTTCTTGACTGGCTGCTCTCCGGCCCATAGGTTCCGGGCCAATTCGGTAAACGGGTAGCTCTGGTAGCTCCCACGGGGGTCCGTCCGTCGGCGAGGTTCGCTCACGGGCGCGCTTCCGCTTTGCGCGATGTGAACCTGATGTTCGAAGGCCTCGGCGGCAAACTTTCGGCGATCTTCGATCGGCTGACCAAGCGCGGCGCGCTCAACGAGGGCGACGTCAACGAGGCGTTGCGCGAGGTGCGCGTGGCCCTGCTCGAGGCCGACGTGGCGCTGCCGGTGGTCAAGGACTTCATCGAGAAGGTCCGCGTCCGCGCGGTCGGCCACGAGGTCCTGAAATCGATCACGCCCGGCCAGCAAGTCGTCAAGATCGTGCACGACGCGCTGGTCGAGACGCTCGGCGCCGAAGCCGAGCCGATCAATCTGCGCGCCGAGCCGCCCGCCGTCATCATGATGGTCGGCCTCCAGGGCTCGGGCAAAACCACCACCTCGGCCAAGCTCGGCCTCTGGCTCGCCAAGCGCGCGGGCAAGAAGACGCTGCTCGCCTCGCTCGACGTGCGCCGCCCGGCCGCGCAGGAGCAGCTGCGCGTGCTCGGCGTGCAGGCCGGCGTGCCGACATTGCCGATCGTCCCGGGCGAGCCGCCGGTCGCGATCGCGAGCCGCGCGCTCACCACCGGCCGCCTCGAAGGCTACGACGCCGTCATCCTCGACACCGCCGGCCGCCAGCACATCGACGACGCGCTGATGGCCGAGATCAAGCAGGTGAAGGCCGCGACCAAGCCGGTCGAGATCCTGCTCGTCGCCGACGCCATGACCGGCCAGGACGCCGTCACGATGGCCAAGGCCTTCCACGAGGCCGTCGACATCACCGGCGTCGTCCTGACCCGCGTCGACGGCGACGCGCGCGGCGGCGCCGCGCTCTCGATGCGCGCGGTCACCGGGCGCCCGATCAAGCTCATGGGCGTCGGCGAGAAGCTCGACGCGCTCGAGCCCTTCCACGGCGACCGCATCGCGCGCCGCATCCTCGGCATGGGCGACGTGGTCTCGCTGGTCGAGAAGGCGGCGGCCACGATCGAGAAGGACGAGGCCGAGAAGCTCGCGGCCAAGATCGCCAAGGGCCGCTTCGATCTCGAGGATCTCCTGGGCCAGCTCCGCCAGTTGAAGAAGATGGGCGGCATGTCGGGCCTCTTGGGCCTCCTGCCCGGCGTCGCCAAGGTGAAGAAGCAGCTCGCCGACCAGCAGATCGACGAAAGCGTGCTGAAGCGCCAGGAGGCGATCATCCTCTCGATGACGAAGAAGGAGCGCCTCAACCCCGACGTGATCCAGGCGTCGCGCAAGCGCCGCATCGCCGCCGGCTCGGGCACCGAGGTGTCCGAGATCAACCGGCTCTTGAAGCAGTTCATGGAAATGCAGCGCGTGATGAAGCAGGCGAAGAAGATGGGCGCCAAGTTCGGCGGCCAGATGCCGACGCCCGAGCAGCTTCAGCAGATGCAGCGCATGCAAGGCCCGAAATTCCCGCCCGGATTCCCGCGCGGGGGCAAGTTCTGACGTTCATCCAAGGAGAAAGACGGAAATGGCACTCAAGATTCGCCTCGCGCGCGCCGGCGCCAAGAAGCGGCCGTTCTACAAGATCGTGGTCGCCGATTCGCGCAGCCCCCGCGACGGCCGCTTCATCGAGCGCATCGGCTCCTACGATCCGATGCTGCCGCAGGACAACGAGAAGCGCCTCGTCGTCGTCGAGGAGCGCGCGAAGCACTGGCTGAGCGTCGGCGCCACGCCGTCCGACCGCGTCGCCCGCATGCTGAGCAAGAAGGGCCTCTGCGCCGCGCCCGCGATCCCGACCAACCAAACCAAGAAGGACAAGCCGCGCGCCAAGACGCTGGAGCGCATGAAGGAAGCCGCGGGCGCCGCGGCTGCGGCTGCCCCCGCGGCGGCGCCTGCCGAAGCCAAGGCCTAAGGCGCGCGCGCCCGCGTGCCGCGTCCCGACAAGGTCTGCCTCGGTGCCGTCGTGGGCGTCCACGGCGTCAAAGGGGTGGTCCGGATCAAGAGCTTCACCGCCCATCCGGCCGATATCGCGGCCTACGGCGCGGTGAGTGACGAGAGCGGCGGACGCAGCTTTACGGTCAGCGTGCTCGGCCAGGCGCGCGGCGCCGTGCTGGCGCGGCTTTCGGGCGTCGCCGACCGCGATGCGGCGGAGGCGCTCCGCGGCTTGCGGCTCTACGTGCCGCGGGCGGCGCTGCCCGAGACGAAAGAGGATGAGTTCTACCATGCCGATCTCATCGGCTTGCCGGTCGAAACCAAGGAGGGCGCCCGTCTCGGCACAGTGCGCGCCGTCCACAATTTCGGCGCCGGCGACATCCTCGAATTGCGCGACGACGACGGACGCGAGCTCCTGCTGCCGTTCAGCGACGCCGTCGTTCCCGGGGTCGATATCGGCGCGGGGCGCATCGTCGCCGATCCGCCCGCGGCCCTGCTCGAGCAGCGCGCGCAGGCGGAGATCAAGTC
>JBKOUH010000332.1:0-6180 GCA_046723285.1 Pseudomonadota bacterium | reverse complement strand
CGTTCGGCGTCGGCAACGCGGAGCCGCGCTTCGCGTTGAATGCGGCGCGCATCGCCTTCGTCGATCCTGCCGGCGAGCAGCACCTCCGCGTCGCGATCCCGATGGAGCGCGGCGGACGCCTGAAAGCCATCGCGTTTCGCGCCGCCGGCACGCCGCTCGGCGCGGCGCTCCTCGCCAATCGCGGCGGCGCGCTGCACCTGGCCGGCCACCTCCGCGCCGACCGCTGGAACGGCCGCGACGACGTGCAGTTCGTGATCGAGGACGCGGCGGCGGTCAGGGGCTAGGTTTGCCCAGACACTCCTTGACGTCCCCGCGAAAGCGGGGACCCATGCCGATGCCGGGAAACCTCACTAACATTCAACACGGCGCGGACGCAGCGTGCTCGAAACGCGGCGCCTTTCCGCAGGCTTCCGTCGCCGGAGAGATGGGTCCCCGCTTGCGCGGGGACGACAAGTAGGGTTGAGGTAACGCGCATAGACTGCACGAGACTTGGACCGTTCCCATGTACCTTCCGCACCACTTCACCGAATCGCGCCCCGAGGTCCTCGGCGCGTTCATGCGCGCGCATCCGTTCGCGACGCTGGTTTCGCTCGGCGGCGACGGGCTCATCGGCACGCATCTCCCGATGCTGTGGGACCCGGCGCCGGCGCCGTTCGGCACGCTCACCGGCCACATCGCGCGGCCCAATCCGCAAGCCAAGGGCGCCAAGGGCGGCGTCGACGCGCTCGCGATCTTCCACGGGCCGCAGGCCTACATCTCGCCCAACTGGTATCCCTCGAAGCGCGAGCACGGGAAGGTCGTGCCGACCTGGAACTACATCGCCGTGCACGCCTACGGGCCGCTGAAGCTCGTCGACGACGCCGAATGGCTGCGCCGGCTCGTCACGCGCCTGACCGACCTGCACGAGAGCTTCTCGGCCGTGCCGTGGAAGGTCACCGACGCGCCCGATGCCTTCATCGATCAGATGCTGAAAGGCATCGTCGGCATCGAACTCCCGCTCACGCGCCTCGAAGGCAAATGGAAGCTCAGCCAGAACCGGCCGGAGCCGGATAGGGCTGGCACCGTGGCCGGTCTCGAAGGGAAGGGCGATGCGGATTCGCGCGCGGTCTCGAAAGCGATGCGGGAGGAAGGTTCAAAGAGTCGCTAGGTTCTGTTCCCAAGAGAGGAACGCCCACGAGATCGCCAAGGGAGCTCTCCATCGTAAGCCAAGCGGTTATTGCCAAATCCGGTGCGAAGCGAAGTGTCATCATTGCCGGCGCGCGCCGCACGTTCCTGGAGAAGGGCTTCGGCGCGACGAGCATGAATGACGTCGCGGCGGCCACTGGGGTCTCGAAGATGACCCTCTACCGCCATTTTCGCAGCAAAGAAGAATTGCTCGTCGGCGTCGTCAACGAGATTTGCGAGAGGATTGTCGACGCCGACATCGCGGCGATGATGGAGAGGCTGCCCCTGCGCGACGCCTTGGCGACCTTCGGCCAGCGCATGTTGGAGACGATTTTCGCCCCGGACACCTTGGGCCTGCACCGGATCGTGATCGCCGAAAGCTACCGCTTTCCCGCGTTGGGCCAGCTTTTTTACGAGAGCGGGCCGGGCTCGGCGATAAGGACGTTGACGGCCTACCTCGAGCGGCATCGACACGATTCCGCGCTCAGGATCGCAGATCCCCGCCAGGCGGCCGAGGAATTCATGGCCCTGTTGCGCGGCTACGAGCACATGCGCGCGCTGCTCGGCATCGAGGGCGTTCCGCCGCGACGCAAGCTCAAAAAGCGCGTCGCGCGGGCTGTGGAGCACGTCGCGGGCCGCGATTGACGAAAACGATACTGTACGGTATCGTCACATCGCCGAGAGTGAGCGCGCGTTCGACACTTGCTGCGGCCGACGTCGCAACCCGCCGCGGCGGCGCGGCCCGGCCGGAGGAGCCCGAATGAATTCACCGCTGTTCGACCTTCAGGGACGGGTGATCGTCGTAACCGGCGGAGCCAAAGGGCTCGGCAAGACCTATAGCCGCGCGCTGACCGGGCTCGGCGCCAAAGTGACGATTGCGGACGTCGACGGCGCCGAATGCGATGCGCTAGCCGCGGAAATCGGTAAGTCGGGCGGCGAGGCTTTGGCGGCGGCGACTGATGTAACCAGGGCCGCCGCCGTGCAGCGTATGGCCGAAGCGACCATCGCGCGCTGGGGGCGCATCGACGCGCTGGTCAACAACGCGGCGCTGATGAGCGTGTTGCCGCGCCGAGCGTGGCACCAAATCGACGAAGACGAGTGGGATCGCGTGATGGCGGTCAATCTCAAGGGGGTGTTTCTCTGCTGCCGCGCCGTCTATCCCCAGATGAAGCGGCAGGGCGGTGGCAAGATCGTCAACGTCTCCTCGGGACGCATTTTCGAGGGCACGCCGTTCCGCTTGCACTACACGACGTCGAAAGCGGGCATCATCGGCCTCACCCGCGCGCTGGCGCGCGAGCTGGGCCCCGACAACATCGCCGTCAATACGCTGAGCCCTGGCTTCACTTTGAGCGAAACCCAGCTCGGCAGCAGCGATCCCGCCTATCTCGCGGCGGCATCCGAGGGCCGCGCCTTCAAGCGCCCGCAAGTGCCCGACGATCTCGTCGGCGCGCTCATCTTCCTTCTGTCGGACGCCACGAATTTCATGACCGGCCAGACCGTCCACGTCGACGGCGGCCGCTCCATGCACTGACGGAGCAGGCCGTGCTGTTGCGCAACGCCTGGTATGCTGCGGCTTGGGCCGATGAGGTCGGCGGCGAGCCGCTTGCCCGCACCATCCTCAACGAGCCGCTGGTTCTCTTCCGCGGCGCCGGGAATGCGGTGTCGGTGCTGCAGGATCGCTGCCCGCATCGCGGCGTGCCGCTCTCCAAGGGCTGCGTGACCGAGGGCACGCTCGAATGCGCGTATCACGGCCTTCGCTTCGACGCGCGGGGACATTGCGTGCGCACGCCGGGTCAAGACACGGTGCCCGGCACGATCGCGGCAAAGGCCTACCCCAGCGTCGAACGTTGGCGCTGGATCTGGGTGTGGATCGGCGATCCCGCCGCCGCCGACCCTGACGCGATTCCCGCAATGCCCTGGCTCAGTGATCCGGCCTGGGTGGCGCCGACCGGCCGAATTCATCTCCGCGCCGGTCATGAATTGTTGATCGAGAATCTGCAGAACCACATGCACCTGCAGTTCGTGCATCGCCGCACCATCGGCACCGACGACATCTGCGCGGCGAAAACGGCGGTCAAGCGCGTCGGCGACGCGGTGCATGTCGAGCGTTGGCTGCTCGACAAGCCGGCGCCGCCCCTGTTCGCCAAAGCCGGGAATCTGTCGGGCAATGTCGACCGATGGTTCAACAGCGTGTTCTTGCCGCCGAGCACCACCATTCTCGACATCGGCTGCGCGATCGCGGGCACCGGTGCGCCCGCGGGCGACCGCAGCCGCGGTATCGAAATCCGCTCCCTGCACGCCGTCACGCCGGAGACCGAAACCACGACCCACTATTTCTGGGCCTATGCCCGCAATTTCCGGATCGACGAGCCCGACGTGACCGCCATGCTGCGCGCGGGCGCCGAGGCGACTTTCGCCGAGGATGTCGCCATCCTCGAGTCGCAGCAGGCCAATGCGGAGCGCTTCGTCGACGGCCGTTTCGCCAATCTGCCGGCCGATCGCGCCGGCGTCCTCGTCGACCGCGTTCGGCGCGAGCTCGCTGCCCGCGGCTGAGCGCGTCATGGCTCCGGCCTGCCAGCACCAACTGAACCGATCAACGCGTGGGGGAATGTTCGATATGCGTAAAGGAATCGTCGCCGGCCTGGCTTTCGCCGCCGTCATGTCCGCTCAAGGAGCGGCCGATGCCCAGGAACTGCGGATCGGCTTTCTCAGCAACACAACGGGCGGCGGCGCCATCATGGGCCGCCGCCTCGAGAACGGCTGGCGCCTCGGCCTCGATCAGCACGGCTGGAAAAAGGACGGCGACAAGCTCGGCGGCGTCCCCACGCGCATCTTCTACGCCGACGATCAGGCCAGGCCCGATGTCGGTCTCCGCGAGGTCGAGAAGTTTCTCAGGCAGGAGCGCACGCAGATCATCGCCGGCGTCGTCTGGGGCAATGTGCTGATGGCGATCACGCCGTCGGTCCTCGAGTCGAAGGCGCTGCTGGTCTCGGCGCTGGCCGCGGCCTCGCCGCTCGCCGCCGAGCGCTGCACGCCCTATTACGTCTCCACGGCTTTCGCCAACGATCAGAATTCCGAAGCCACCGGCGAATTGATGAGTCGCGAAGGCATCAAGCGCGCCTACGTCATGGTGCCGAACTACCAGCCGGGGAAGGATCACCAGGCCGGCTTTGAGCGCACCTTCAAGGGCGAAATCATCGGCCGCTCTCTGTTCAAGGTCGGCGAGACCGATTTCCAGGCCGATATCGCCAAGCTGCGCGCCGCCAAGCCCGATGCGCTGTTCATATTCGCGCCGGCGGCGATGGGCATCGCCTTCATGAAGCAATGGGTCACGTCGGGGCTCGAAAAAGACGTGAAGCTTTACACCGACGCGGTCATCGATTACTCGACCCTCGGCGCGATCGGCGACGCCGCGATCGGGACCTATCACACCAGCCACTGGGACCCGTCTTCGAAGGACGAGCGCAATCAGGCTTTCATCAAAGCCTATGTCGCGAAATACAATGTGATGCCCGCATTCTACGACGTGCATGGCTACGACGCGGTCACCGTCATCGCGCAGGCGATGATCGCCACGAAGGGCAACACCGAGGACATGCTGGCCGTCGCCCGCGCGATCCGCACCGGCAGCTTCGACTCGCCGCGCGGCCGCCTCCGCTTCAACGTCAACGGCAATCCGATCCAGCCCTATTACAAGCTGGAGGTTGTGCGCGGCAGCGATGGCAAGCCGTTCATTCAGGGCGCGGGGATGGTCTTCAACCGGCCCGATTCGGCGGGTGAGCGCTGTCCCGCGCAAAATCGCATCCAATAAGACCGCAAGCGCGGTTCTAGCCGCCGGTGAAGTGAGCGACGGATCGCGCGGCCGGGGAGGAAGAGACCGATTCCGGTTACGCGAAACGTGCTCTAGTCCAAATACCGCCCGAGCCGCACCGCGGTCTGCCCCGGCTGCAGCCGGCGCGAGGGCATGATGAGCACGCAATCGTCGTAGGGCGTCTTCACCGGATCGGAGCCATCGTGGCCGAGGACGGAGCCTTTCTTCGGGATCACCTCGAGGCCGCGGTAGTCGGCGGCGAAGCGGAACTCGGGCGACTTGATCGTGACCGCGTGCGTGACCTCGATGAGGCGCTGCGGCGCCGGTTTCGCCTTGGGAAGATGACGCGCGGTCCAGTCCGCGTCGGCGCTGCCGGTGTGGCGCAGGAAGCGCACCAGTGTCTCCTTGGCCACGGCTTCGCTCGCGGTTTCCCAGTGCTGGCCGCATTCTACTAGTAGAGCATTTTGCGGCGCGGCGGGATCGCCGAACGCGCCGAAGTCGCGCATGCGCCGCCCGCCGGCGTGGCCTTCGTCGCTGACGACGAGCGCCGGGAAGCCGATCGCGCGCGCGAGGCGGCGGCCCTTCTCGAGCGGCCCCGAGATGGTGAGCGCCGGCGTCTTGTGCTGCATCGAATGGATGTCGAGCAGGAAATCCGCGGCCTCGACGACCGGGCGCAGCTCGCGCGCGCGCTTCAGCTCGACCGTGTTGCCCGTGCCGTCGAGCCGTTCGGGCGACCAGACGCGGTTGAAATCCTCGTCCATGAAGCGCGACTCGCTGGGCGCGGCCGGATCGAAATGCTGGAACGCCGCCACGTTGCAGAACGCGAGCGTCAGCGCGCCTTTCGCCGGGCGGAATTGGAGCTTCATCAGCCAGTCGAGCGCGAGCGCGCCGCAGATCTCGTTGCCGTGCACGAGGGCCGTCACGAGCACGCGCGGTCCGGCGCGGCCGGAATCGAAGCGGTGCACGTAGTCGATGCCGGCATTGCCGTCCTTGTAGGGCGCGATGTCGGGCGGCCGAAGCTCGACCGGATAGAGCTGCTTCGATTTGTTCACAATGCTGCTCCCGCGCAAGCGGCGGCCACGATGCGCGCCAGGAACGCCTCGCATTCGGCGAGCTGCGCCAAGGTCACGAACTCGTCGGGCTTGTGCGCCTGGTCGATGTGGCCGGGCCCGCAGATCACGGTCGGGATGCCGGCGGCGTCATAG
>JBKOUH010000469.1:0-4958 GCA_046723285.1 Pseudomonadota bacterium | reverse complement strand
GCTATAACCCTCCGATAGAGGGATTTATCGTTGGAATTGCCAAGCGCGCCGCCGTGACATGCGACGCTTCCATTTGAACCAGTTCGGCGCTATCGGCCGCTCAATCCGAATTGGGGCGCATAGGGCTGCTCGCCGCCGAGCGTGAAGCGGCCGATTGCGAGCTGGGTGTCGCGCGTGATCAGCCACTCGGCGAAGGTCTGCGCCGGCGCGCTCCGGACGTCCTTGTGCTTCGCCGGATTGACCAGCGTGATCGAGAAGCGCTGCTGCAGGCGCGGGTCGTCGGCCACCATCACCACGAGCTGGCCGCGCGCCGCGAACTGCAGCCACGCGGCTTTGTCGGCGAGGATGTAGGCGTTGGTCTTGGCGGCGGCGGCGAGCGCGGCCGGCATGTCGCCCTTGGCTTCGACATACCAATTGCCGGCGCCTTCGGGCTTGGGGTAGCCGGCCTCTTCCCAGATCCGGCGCTCGGTGCGATGCATGCCGCTCTTGTCGCCGCGCGAGATGAACGGCGATTGCGTGCGCGCAATGGCGGCAAAGGCATGCACGACGCTGGCCATGCCCGCGATGCGCGCGGGATCCGAGGCCGGGCCCACGACGATCAGCTCGGCATACATCACGTCGAGCCTCTTGCTGGCATCTTCGCTCTTGAGCAGCGATTCCTCCGCCTCGGGATCGTCGGTCATCAGCGCGTCGATCTTGCCTTGACGGGCGAGTTCGGCCGCTTCGCCGGCGCGGCGCACGGCGAGCTGAACCACGATGCCCGACTGCTCCTTGAATTTCGGCAGGAGATCGCTGAGGACCGGCATGGCCTCGTCGGTGGCGGCGAGGCTCATTTCCTTGGGCGCATCCTCGGCCACGGCAACGCCGATGGCCGAAGCGAGGAGCGCCGCGGCCAGCGCCGCGCCCAGCCGACCCCTCCAACTGTCACGCACTTTCGTCATTATCCTGGCGCCGCCACGGCGCTCGCTTGCCGCCACAAAGAAAAATAGGTCGAAAGCCCCGCATTGAAAATGCCCCGACGGCTCGTGCCCAAAACGCGTTCAAACGCGGCGCCGCCGCCGAGTTGTAACGATTAGCCGCATAGATTCAAATGCTTAACAAAGGCTTGCGACATCTTGGCGAGCGCCCGCAACCTCCGCTTTCACCTTGTCCACCGCGAGTTTCGCAAGCGGTGTGGCCGCGCCGACACACCCCGCGACGCTACCTATCGGAGGGATCGATCGGCCGTCGCGCGTGATGGAACGAAGCAGCTTTCGCGCCGGCGCGTTGCTGGGGGCGCACTTTGGGCGCAAAATACTTCTTCGCAGAAATCACATTGCCCGGCGCCGATCCGAACCGGCCCGCGGGAGTGCAATAAACGATTCCGGGAGGTTCCGCATGAAGGCTCTCAGCGTTTTCCGGAACGCCGCGCGCAAGCTCGTGCTCCCCGTCCTCGTGCTGTCGTCGCCGGTGGCGGCGGAAACCGCGACCGCGCCCGTGCCCAAGGAAGGGACGTGGATCGCGCGCGACTTCAAGTTCCACACCGGCGAAACGATGCCCGAGCTGCGCCTCCACTATCGCACGCTCGGCGCGCCGACGGGCGAACCCATCATCGTGCTGCACGGCACCACAGGCTCCGGCGCCGGCATGCTGTCGCCCGCCTATGGCGGCCAGCTGTTCGGCCCGGGCCAGCCGTTCGACGCGACCAAATACTTCATCGTCCTGCCGGATGCGATCGGGCACGGTAAATCCGCGAAGCCTTCGGACGGCATGCGCGCGAAATTTCCGAGCTACAACTACGACGACATGGTGCTGGCGCAGTACCGGCTCGTGGCCGAGGGGCTCGGGCTCAAGCATGTGCGCCTCATCACCGGCAATTCGATGGGCGGCATGCATACGTGGATCTGGGGCGTCACCTATCCCGACTTCATGGACGCGCTGGTCCCGATGGCCTCGCAGCCGACCGAGATGTCGAGCCGCAACTGGATGATGCGCCGCCTCATCATCGACACGATCAAAAACGATCCCGAATGGAAGAACGGCGACTACACGGCGCAGCCGAAATCGCTCAAGGCCGCGGCCGTGTTCTACGGCATCGCGACCAATGGCGGCACGCTCGCCTATCAGAAGATGGCGCCCACGCGCGCGGCGGCCGACAAGCTGCTCGATCAGCGCCTCGCGGCGCCGTTCCCGTTCGACGCCAACGACTTCCTTTATCAGTGGGACTCGTCGCGCGACTACAACCCGGCGCCGAAGCTCGAGCGGATCAAGGCCGCGCTGCTCGCGATCAATTCGGCCGACGACGAGCGCAACCCGCCCGAGACCGGCCTGATGGAGCAGGCGCTGAAGCGCATCCCCAATGCGAAGCTCTATCTGATCCCGGCGAGCGAGGAGACCCGCGGCCACGCCACCACCGGCATGGCGAAGTTCTACAAGAAGGAAATCGAGGCGCTGCTGAGGAGCGCTCCGAAGCGGGCGATGTAGTCTTCGGGACCGCGCGCCAGGCGCGTGACCCGTCAGCCCGTCAGGATCGACTTCAGCGCGTCGCGCTCCTTGACGATGAAATCGAAGAACGCGGCGATCCGCGGCGTCCGTCGGAGATCGGGGTGCGCCAGCAATCGCCAGCTCCGGGCGAGCTCCGGAATCGGACCGAGCACGCGCACGAGGTCCGCCTCGTTGTCGGCGATCGCCGTGGGGAGGGGGCCGATGCCGACGCCGGATTTCACCGCATACATCAGGCCGAGCACGCTGTTGTTGCGCGCGGCGATCGCGGCGTTCGGCGCCACGTCCTTGAGCCACAGCACGACACGGTGCTTGCTCATCTTCTCGTCGAGGCAGACGAGGGAGTGCTTGGCGAGATCGCCGACGCTCTCCGGCTTGCCGCGCCGCTCGATGTAGCTGCGGTTCGCATAGACGGCCCAGACCGAGTCGGCGATCTTGCGCCCGACGAGCTCGTCGTCGGTGTCGCCGGAGCGGAAGGCGACATCCGCCTCGCCCTTGGCGAGGTCCAGATAGCGGTCGCTCATCACGAACTCGACGCGGATGTGCGGATGCTGCGCGTGAAACTTCGCGATCAGCGGCGTCATTCGCTGGACGATCGGCTCGGGGCAGGTGACGCGGATGACGCCGGTCTCTTTCTGCCCGGCATTGCCGGCGCGACGCTCCACGTCGGCGATGGCGGCTTCGACGCGCTCGGCATAGGGGCGGAGCTCGCCGCCGAAGTCCGTGAGCCGGTAACCCGAGGCGGTGCGCGTGACGAGCTTGCGCCCGAGGCTTTTCTCCAGCGCCGCGAGGCGCCGCTGAACCGTCGACTGGCTGATGCGGAGCGCCTTTCCCGCCGCGATCGTGCTGCCGTGCCGCGCGATGGCGAGAAAGAACCGGAGATCGTTCCAGTCGAGCATGCGCGGATTATGCAGTTCCGCGGCCCCCGACCGCAATCTTGCGCCTGCCGCCGCGTGCCGGCGCGCGCTAAGGCGCTCCGGCAAATCGCAACGATCCATTCGGGAGTTTGGGCCATGGACACGACGGCGAAATTCGATGCCGAGGCCTTCAAGGCCGCCACGCGCGCGCAATGGGGCAAGCACGCGCGCGGTTGGAGCGAGCACGGCGAGCAGGTCGGGCGTTGGCTCGCGGAGCCGACGGCGGCGATGCTGGCGATGGCCGAGGTGGGGCCGGGCGGGCGCGTGCTCGACGTCGCGGCCGGGTCGGGCGAACAGACGCTCGAGATCGCGAAGCGCACGGGGCCCGGCGGCTATGTGCTCGCCACCGATCTCTCTCCGGCCATCCTGGATTTCGCGAAGGAGAAGGCGCGCCGCGCCGGCCTCCATCACGTCGAGACGCGCGCCGCCGACGGCGAGAATCTCGACGTGCCCGAGGCCGCCTTCGACGCCGCGATCTGCCGCCTCGGCCTCATGTTGTTTCCCGATCCCGCGCGCGGGCTGCGCGAGATGTTCAAGGCGCTGAAGCCGGGCGGCCGCGCGTGCACGCTCGTCTTTTCGTCGCCGGACCGCAATCCGTGCGTCGCTGCGCTCATCGCGACGGCGCTGAAGCATGCGGGCCTGCCCCCGCGCGATCCCTACCAGCCGGGCGGGCTGCTGAGCCTCGGCAAGCCGGATCTGATCGACGCGCTCTTTCGCCAGGCGGGCTTCGCGCGCGTCGCCACGACGAAGCTCGCGGTTCCGTTCCGGCTGCCGTCGGTGAAGGACTACCTCGACTTCGTCCGCAACTCGGCGAGCCCGATCCTGCACATCCTCGCGAAGCTCGACGCAGCCGGCCAGGAGGCCGCCTGGGCCGAGATGGAGGGAAAGCTGAGCGTGTTCGCCACGCCGGATGGCTGGGTCGGCCCGAACGAATTGCTGCTGACCGTCGGGCGCCGTCCGTAGCGGCCGGAACCGTCCCGCGGGCCGGCCCGCGCTTGCCCCGGCGGGACCGCCGCCGCATATTTCCGCCATGCCCGACGCGGCTCCGCCAGCGCCCGAATTCCTCGTCCGCCCCGATCCCGCCGACGCGAAGCTGACGCGGCGCGTCGCCGGCGTCGACCAGGACGGAAAGCCGGTCGAGACCGCCGTCGTCGAGGAGCGGCCGCTCACGCTGTACCTGAACGGGCAGGAGATCGTCACGATGATGACGATCGGCGACTACCCCGACTATCTCGCCGTCGGCTATCTGCTCAACCAGAACATGCTGAAGGCCGACGACGCGATCACGGGCATCGATTACGACGAGGAACTTCAGGTCGTCGTGGTGCGCACCAAGCGCACCACCAACTTCGAGGCGAAGCTCAAGAAGAAGACGCGCACTTCGGGGTGCGCCCAGGGCACCGCCTTCGGCGACCTCATGGAGAAGTTCGACGAGATCGCGCTGCCGAAGGACGCGGTGCTCAAGACCTCGTGGCTCTACGCGCTCACCAAGAAGATCAACACGAGCCCGAGCCTTTATCTCGAGGCCGGCGCGATCCACGGCTGCGTGCTGTGCGAGGA
>JBKOUH010000466.1:0-6426 GCA_046723285.1 Pseudomonadota bacterium | reverse complement strand
GGCGCTCACACCGCCCCGCGAGGATTCTTGATGCGCCGCGGAGCAGCGACTAGCTTGCCGCCGGGTTAACGCCGTGGAGGGAACAATGCGGTTGGGCGCGCCGGGCTTTGACTGGTTTCTGATCTGCCTCGCGCTGGGCGTGCTCGCGGTCGTGAGCATGTTCAAGTTCATCCCCTACGTGACCCCGAATCGATTCTGGTTCGCCGTCGCCGCCTGGGGCCTGTTGAGCGTGGGCTGCCTCTTCCGCATTTCGCGCGCATAGCGGTCCCAATTCGCGCACTTGAGGGCGGGCGCGCGCTGCCGGTAAGGTGCGCGCGTTCACGAAAAACACACCAAGGACACGAGGCGAACGCCCATGCCTGCGAAATTCGACAAGTCGAAGATGCCGAGCCGCCACACCACGGTGGGGCCGGAGCGCGCGCCACACCGCTCTTATCTCTACGCGATGGGCGTCACCGAGAGCGAAGTGGCCCAGCCGCTGGTCGGCGTCGTCACGACCTGGAACGAGGCCGCGCCCTGCAACATCGCGCTGATGCGCCAGGCGCAGGCGGTGAAGCTCGGCGTCAAGGCCGCGGGCGGAACGCCGCGCGAGTTCACGACCATCACCGTCACCGACGGCATCGCGATGGGCCACGAGGGCATGAAGTCGTCGCTGGTCTCGCGCGACCTCATCGCCGATTCGGTCGAGCTCACGATGCGCGGCCATTGCTACGACGCGCTGGTGGGCCTCGCCGGCTGCGACAAGTCGCTGCCCGGCCTGATGATGGCGATGGTGCGCTTGAACGTGCCCTCGGTGTTCGTCTATGGCGGCTCGATCCTGCCCGGCCGGTTCCGCGGCAAGGACGTGACCGTCGTCGACATCTTCGAAGGCGTCGGCAAGCACGCGGCCGGCACGTTCACCGACGCGGACCTGCACGAGCTCGAGCTCGTCGCCTGTCCCTCGGCGGGCTCCTGCGGCGGCCAGTTCACGGCCAACACGATGGCCTGCGTCTCGGAGGCGGTCGGCTTGGCCTTGCCGGGCTCGGCCGGCGCGCCCGCGCCCTACGAATCGCGCGACCAGTTCTGCGAGAAGTCGGGCGAGGTGGTGATGAACCTCCTGAAGAAAGGCATCCGCCCGCGCGACATCGTGACGAGGAAGGCGCTCGAGAACGCCGCCGTCGTCGTGGCCGCGACCGGCGGCTCGACCAACGCGGCGCTGCATCTCCCCGCCATCGCCAACGAATGCGGGATCAAGTTCGATCTCTTCGACGTGGCCGAGATCTTCAAGAAGACGCCCTACATCGTCGATTTGAAGCCCGGCGGCAAATACGTCGCCATGGACCTGTTCCAGGTGGGCGGCATCGAAGTCGTGATGAAGGAGCTGCTCGACAACGGCCTGCTGCACGGCGACTGCATCACCGTCACCGGCAAGACCATCCGCGAGAATCTGCGCGGCGTGAAATTCCCGGAGAACCAAGACGTCGTCTATCGCGTGAAAAAGGCGCTCTCCAAGACCGGCGGCGTCGTCGGCTTGAGGGGCAATCTAGCGCCCGAGGGAGCCATCGTGAAGGTGGCCGGCATGAAGCCCGAGAAACAAAGCTTCCGCGGGCCGGCGCGCGTGTTCGACTGCGAGGAGGACGCGTTCAAATACGTGGCCGACCGCAAGGTGAAGGAAGGCGAGTGCATCGTCATCCGCTACGAAGGCCCGCGCGGCGGCCCCGGCATGCGCGAGATGCTCTCGACCACGGCGGCGCTCTACGGCCTCGGCATGGAGAACGTGGCGCTCATCACCGACGGGCGCTTCTCCGGCGGCACGCGCGGCCTCTGCGTCGGCCATGTCGGCCCCGAAGCCGCGCTGGGCGGCCCGATCGCGCTGTTGAAGAACGGCGACATCGTCACGATCGATGCCGTCAAAGGCACGATCGGCGTGGAGCTTTCCAAGTCCGAGCTCGCCGCGCGCAAGCGGAAATGGAAGCCGCGCCAGACCATGTACGCCTCGGGCGCGCTGTGGCGCTACGCCCAGACCGTCGGCTCGGCGCTCACCGGCGCCACCACGCATCCCGGCGCCAAAGCGGAGAAGCACATCTACGGGGAAATTTAACCGCAACTCTTTGCCGCTGAGAGACTGCTCGCACGCAGAATAGTTTCTGCGCGCTCGATTGCGGGCGCCTCGGGGGCAGGGCAATGCAGGATGTGACGTATCCCAAGAGCACGGACGGCTGGAGCCGCCATCAGGCGAACACGCTGCTGCGCTCGGTCGTGGATCTGTTGCACGGCGCCGACATTCAGGGCCTGGTGGATTGCTTCACCGAGGATTGCACGATCCGCTACGGCGCTGCGTCCGAGCAGCAGGGGCGCGTGCCGCTCCGGCGCGTCGTGACCGAGCTGCTGTCGCACCGGCACGATCTTCGCTTGCACAAGACGTGCATCGCCATCGACCGCAACAAGCTCGTGATCCGCTCGGAAGAGAGCTGGTCGGACAAGGACACCGGCAAGACCATGACTGCGTTCGGCGTCGAAGTGTGGACAATGCGCGACGGCAAGATCGCGGTCTGGGAAGCCGCCGCCAGCGCGCGTGAGGGCGGCGAGGTCCGCCTGCCGGCGGCGGCCTAGGCCGCCGCACGCGCGCGGGGCGCGGCGCCTTGCGGGATGGCGACGCGCTTTGCGATATAGCGGGCGGCGAGCGAGGTCGGATAGCTCATCAGGATGTAGAGGATCGCCGTCACCGCCATCAGCCACGCGATCTCGGCGGGGTCGCTGCGCGAGAGAATCGAGAACTGCTTGGTGAGCTCGACCAGCGTGATCACCGAGACGACGCTGGTGTCCTTGAACAGCGCGATGAAGTCGTTGATCACGGGCGGGATGATGATGCGCAGCGCCTGCGGCACGATGGCGAGGCGCAGCGCGGTCCAGCGCGGCATGCCGAGCGCCAACGCCGCTTCCATCTGCCCCTTCGGGATCGCCTGAAGTCCGGCGCGGTAGATCTCGGCCTCGTAGGCCGCGTAGTTGATCGCTAGGCCGATGATGCCGGTCCAAAACGCCGGCACGTTCACGCCGACGACGGGCAGGAAGAAGAAGATGAAGTAGAGCTGCAGCATCAGCGGCGTGCCGCGCATGAACTCGACGTAAACGACGAGCGCGGGGCGCAGCCAGCCGGGACCGTAGAGCCGCCCGAGCGCCACCGCGAGACCCAGCGCCATCGCGAGCGGGAACGAGATCATGGCGAGGATCACCGTCATGCCCGCCGATTGGATGAGGATCACGACCGAGTCGAGCATGCCGGGAACGGCGGTTGCCTTCTGCTCGGGCGGCGTGCCGGGCGCCGGCGTCGCGGGCTTTACCTCGGTCGTGACATCCTTCGAATAGCCGTAGAACTTGCCGGTTTCGACGATGCCTTTGAGCTCGGCCTGCGCGTCGTCCCAGATGCCGTAGCTCTTGTAGATGCGCTCGAGCGTGCCGTCGCGATAGAGCTTGATGAGCGCGGAATTGAGCGCGCTCACGAGCGCGGTCTCGCCCTTGCGCGCGAAGATCACGTAGTAGCCGCCGCCGACGGGCGCGCCGATCTTGCGCAGCCTCGCGAATTTCGGCGCGTAGTAGGCGACGATCGGCGTGTCCTGCAGCGTGGCGTCGAGGCGGCCGATCTCGACGTCGCGCATCGCGTCGGTGTTGCCGTCGTAGGAGACGACCTCGACGTCCTTGCCGTAGTTCTCCTTCATGTAGTCGTCGGCCGCCGAGCCGGAGAGGATGCCGACGCGCCGCTTGCCGTTTGGTCCCGGCTTCTTCAAATCGTCGAAGCTCTTGATCGTGTCGTCGGCGCCGCGCGCCAAGAGCTGAAGCCCATAGACGTAATAGGGGATCGTCGCCGCCATCGCCTCGGCGCGCGCCGGCGTCCATTCGTAGCCGTTCAAGACGATGTGGACCTTCCGCGTCTCCAGCAGCGAGGGCATCTGGTCCCACGGCCCCTGCTGAAACCGGGCCTTGACGCCGAGCGCCGCGGCGAGCGCGTCGGCGAGCTCGACTTCGAAGCCGGTGACGCGGCTCTTGTCGTCGTCGCGCGGATAAACGTAAGGGCCGCCGCCCTCCTGGTCCGCGCCCCAGACGAGGACGCCGCCGGATTTGATCTGGTCGAGCGCGGTTTGGGCGAGGGCGGGCGGCGCCGCGCCGAGCAGCGCGCCCGAGACGAGCAAGCAGGCAAGCGTGCGGTTCACCCTTGATCTCCCCTGGCCGCGCCGGGCACCCATGCGCGCGAGGATGCTATCGCGCACGCGGCGGAGCGTCACTCTCGATCGCGGCCGCGAACCGCGCGGGCTTGCGCCGGAAGCGCGCCAAAGCCGATATTGCCCGGGCGCGGACGGAGACCTCCGCGCGGAGGGAGCGTCCATGACGAGGTTTGCACGCGCGCTGTTCGCGGCGGTTCTCCTGCTGGCGCCGACGCCCGCGCTCGCCGGCCCGGTCGAGGACGCACACGGCGCGCTCGACGGCTGGGCCGCGGCCTATTCGACGAACGACATCGACGGGCTCGTCAAGTCCTATTGGCCCGACGCGATCTTGTTCGGCCATGCCGGCCCCGATGTCGTGAAGGGCGCCGAGGCGATCCGCAAATACTATGCGGCGATTCTCGCCGGCGGCATGCAGGCCCGGACCGGCGCGCGCTACACGATCGCCGTCGACGCCGCCGCGGTGGTCGTCACCGGCTACTACGAATTCCTGGTGCTGAAGGACGGCAAGCCGGTGTCGACGCCGGCGCGCTTCACGATGCTGTTCACCAAGCGCGGCGGCGAATGGCGGATCGCGCATCATCATTCCTCGCTCTACGTCGAGACGAAGCCGTAACAGCGGAGCGCGCGCGGCGCGCATGTCGCAGCGCGGCCCGCTTGGCGCGGGCGCACGCGTGACACTATGTTGAGGCGAACAGCAGCGCCGTGCCCGCAGGAATCGCACCATGCCTCGCATCGCCGTCGGCGGCTTCCATCACGAGACCAACACGTTCTCCACGACGCCGGCGGTCTACGAGGACTTCGTCGTCGCCGACGGCTGGCCGGGCCTGACGCGCGGCGACGACATCCTCACGACGTTCCGCGGCAAGAACATTGCCATGTGCGGCTTCCTCGAGGTCGCGCGCGAGCACGGCTGGATGCTGATGCCCGCGCTTTGGTGCCAGGCGAATCCGTCGGGGCGGCCGACCGCGGATGCGTATGAGCGCGTGGTCGGCGAGCTTGTCTCGCGCATCAAGACCGCGCGCGATTCGGGGCCGCTCGACGCCGTCTATCTCTGCCTGCACGGCGCGATGACGACCGAGCATCTGGACGACGGCGAGGGCGAGCTGATGCGCCGCGTGCGCGCGGTCGTCGGCTACGACATTCCGCTCGTGGCGAGCCTCGATTTCCACGCCAACATCACCGAGGCGATGGTCTCGGAGTCGGATGCGATGGCGGCCTATCGCACCTATCCGCATCTCGACATCGCCGAGACCGGCCGGCGCACGGCGCGGCTGTTGGCGCGCATCCTCGAGAGCGGGCAAAAGCCGGCGAAGGCGTTCTGCCATCTGCCCTATATCATTCCGCTGACGCAGCAATGCACGTTGATCGAGCCGGCCAAGGGCGTGGCCGCGGCGGCCGAGGCGCTGCAGAGCGATGGCGTCATGGACGTCTCGTTCGCGGCCGGCTTTCCGCCGGCCGATGTGCCCGAGTGCGGGCCCACGATGCTCGCCTATGGCTGGGACATGCCGGCGGTCGAGGACGCGGTCGCGGCGCTGCGCGCGCGCTGCCTCGAGGCCGAGAAGGAGTTCGCGGCCAAGCTCTGGCAGCCCGACGAGGCGGTCGGCTACGCGATCCGCCAATCCAACTACGCGAAGAAGCCGATCGTGCTCGCCGACACGCAGGACAATCCCGGCGCCGGCGGCAATTCGGACACGGTCGGAATCCTGGCCGAGCTCGTGCGCCAGGACGCGCCCGACGCGGTGCTGGGCCTGCTCCATGATCCCGCCACGGCGGCGGCCGCGCACAAGGCGGGGCAGGGCGCCACGATCGAGCGCGCGATCGGCTGCGTCTCGGGCGTGCCGGGCTGCGTGCCGTTGAAGGGCCGCTACATCGTCGAGGCGCTCAGCAACGGCTCGTTCGAAACGACGGGACCGATGTACAAGGGATTCCACATGGAGCTGGGGCCGATGGCGGTGCTGCGCGTCGACCACGGCCGGCGCGGCGTGCGCGTGGTGGTGACGTCACGCAAGCAGCAGGCGGCCGATCAATCGATGTTCGCGCATATCGGCATCGATCCCGCGACGCCGAAGATCCTGGTGCTGAAAAGCTCGGTGCATTTCCGCAACCACTTCCAGGACCTCGCCGAGGAGATCCTCGTCGTGCTGGCGCCCGGCCCCAACATCGAGGACCCGGCGAAGCTGCCGTACAAGAAGCTGAGGGCGGGGGTGAGGCTCCGGCCTCTTGGGCC
>JBKOUH010000373.1:0-3831 GCA_046723285.1 Pseudomonadota bacterium | reverse complement strand
TCCACGACGTGCTCGTCACCGCCGGCGAAGCACGCGTGTTCGAAAGCCCGCGCATCGAGACGCGTCATACCCACGGCACCGGCTGCACGCTCGCCTCGGCCATCGCCGCCGGCATCGCGCAAGGTCTGCCGCTCGTCGACGCGGTGATACGCGCCCGCGCCTATGTGCAGGCCGCGATCAAGCACGCGCCCGGCTACGGCAAGGGACACGGGCCCCTCGATCACGCGGTGACCGTGGACCCGACGCTGATCGAGGAAGGATTCAAAGAGGCATAGCCCCATTCCCAGCGGGAGAGGGGTTGGGGTGAGGGGCTGACGGGTCTTGCCAGCCCGCACGGCCGCGCGCCGAATCATTCGCAGTGAAGGCATCCGTTGGGGCGGGCGTGTTATCGGCGGCAAGATCGCGGGCAGGAGAAATCCGTCAGCCCCTCATCCCCAACCCCTTCTCCCTTTGAGAGAAAGGGTTAAACCGCGCGGCGCACGCCGGGCCGGCTCTGCGCAAGATCGGCGATGATGCCGAGCGCGCGGTCGAGCGTTTCCTGGTCGCGCGCAGCGGCGAGCGAGATGCGCACCGCATGCGGCGCCACTTCGCGGCCGATGACGAAGGCACTGGCCGAAGACAGCTTGATGCCCTGCGAGAGCGCAGCCTGGATGAAATCCTCGCGCCGCCACGGATCGGCGAGATGCAGGAACACGTGGAACGCCGCCGGATCGGAGTCGACCATGAAGCCGGCGAGGCGCTTCCGCGCCATCGCCTGACGCGCCCCCGTTTCGCGGCGGAGATTGCGCATGATTTGCGCCGCGGTGCCGTCGCCGATCCAGCGCCGCGCGATCTCGAATGACAGCGAGGGCAGCTGTCCGGTCATGGCATAGCGCGCCTCGTCGAGCTTACGGACCAGCCCCTCGGGCGCGAAAATCCAGCCGACGCGCAGGCCCGGTGCCATCGCCTTGGACGCGCTCGTGATATAGACCGTGCGCTCGGGCGCCAGTGACGCGATCGGCGGCGGCCGACGCTCGGGCAGCAGGCCGTAGACGTCGTCCTCGACCAGCAGCAGGTTGCGCCGGCGCGCGACCGCGATGATGTCGCGCCGGCGCTGCTCGCTCATCGTCGTGCAGACCGGATTGTGGATCGTGGGCTGGAGAAAGACGACGCGCGCGCCGGTTTCGACGGCCGCGCGGTCGAGCGCGTCGGGCCGCATGCCTTCGCGGTCGGTCGCGACGCCTTTCAAGGCGTGGCCGGTGCGGTAGGCGTCGTCGATGATGCCGGTGTAGGTCAGGGTCTCCGAGAGCGCGGCCTCGCCCGGGCCGAGCAGCGCCGCGAACGCGGCCGCGATGCCCTGCTGCGCGCCGTTGGTGAGAACGATCCGCTCGGGATCGATCGGAAGGCCGAGCTGCGCGAGCCATTCCGCGGCCGACGCGCGATAGGCGGCCTGCCAGGGCGGCGTCATATAGCGCAAGAGCTGCTCGAGCCCGTCGGCGCGCGAAAGCTCGGCGAGAGTCTTCGCGAGCGACTCGCCGTGAAAGGCGGTCAGCGATGCATTGACGCTCAAATCGATGACGTTCTCGAGCGCGGGCTCGAGCTTAGGGCTGCGCAGCGCGGCCGTCGGCGCCTTGACGAAACTGCCGCGTCCGACCTCGCCGGAAATCAGGCCCTGCTGCTCCACGAGCATATAAGCCCGGCCCACGGTTCCCACCGTGATGCCGAGCTTTTCCGCCATGTCGCGCTGGGTCGGCAGTTGCTCGCCGGGCTTCAAGTCGCCGCTTCGGATCGCGGCGGACATTTTCTCGGCGAGCTCGAGATAGATCTCGCGCTTGCGCCGCTCGAGGGTTGGTGTCCAAACTGTCATGACACAATGTTTATATTGACACGATACGAATGTCAAGACTATTAGATCAATCATCGCGGGGGCGATACCGCCCCACAGGAGACTGACCCATGGCCCGCACAATCGAGACAAACCTCACCGGCGCCGCGGGCGCCGCCATCAAACCCCTTCGGGCCCTCGGGAAAGTCCGCCGTTTTGCCATCAAGTTCCTGCACTTGTTGGTAATTTGGCAAGAGCGCAACGAGCAACGCCATGCCCTCAGAGAGCTTAGCGAGCGCATGCTGAAGGACATCGGCGTGAGCGCCGGCGATGCGTACAAAGAGATGCGCAAGCCGTTCTGGCTGCCATAATATACTATGACAATTGCCCCCGCGATCTTAGCTCAATTACGCTTTGCGCTCGAACCCGATCTCTCCGCCGAAGCCCTCATCGGCGTGCTCGAAACTTCGGGCTTGGCCGAGCGCCGCCCCGTGGCCGAGCGCGAGCGCGTCGAGACGATGCTGCGCCATGCCGACATCATCGTTACGGCGCGCCACGCCGGCAATGGGCGCCTTATCGGCGTCTCGCGCGCGATCACCGATTATGGCTTCTGCTGCTACCTTTCGGATCTCGCGGTGGACCGCGCGTTTCAGCGCCGTGGCATCGGCCGCACGCTGATCGATCGCACCTGGGACGCCGCCGGGCGCCAGACGACGCTGATCCTCCTCTCCGCCCCGGCCGCCGTCGCCTACTACCCCCACATCGGCATGACCAAGCACGACGCCTGCTTCACGTTTCCGCGCGAACGCTGAGGATTGCGATGCGTATCCGGCTCATCCAGGTCGACGCCTTCACCGACAAGACCTTCGGCGGCAATCCCGCCGCGGTCTGTCCGCTCGAGCGCTGGCTGCCCAATGCGCTGCTGCAATCGATCGCGGCCGAGAACAATCTTTCCGAAACCGCCTATTTCGTGCCGAAGGGCGACGACTACGAACTCCGCTGGTTCACGCCCGTGACCGAAATCGATCTCGCCGGACATCCGACGCTGGCGACCGCGTGGGTGATGCTCAACACGCTCGGCATCAAGCGCGACAAGCTCGTGTTCCACACCAAGATCGGCGACACGCTGATCGTAACGCCCGAAGGCGACCGCCTGGCCATGGATTTCCCGGCGCGGCCGCCGGCGCCGCGCGCGATCGGCGACGTGGCGGCGGCGCTCGGCGCCAAGCCCACGGACGTGCTCGCGGCCCGCGATGGGTTCGCCGTGTTCGCACGCGAAGAGGACGTGCGCAATCTTAGGCCCGACATGGCCAAGGTGGCGGCGCTCGATTGCATGGCGATCATCGCGACCGCGCCCGGCGAGGATTGCGATTTCGTCTCGCGCTTCTTCGCGCCCAAGCACAACATCCCCGAGGATCCGGTTACCGGCTCGGCGCATTCGACACTCATCCCCTATTGGGGCAAGCGGCTCGGCAAGAGCGAGATGTTCGCGCGCCAAGTCTCGGCGCGCGGCGGCGCCCTCTGGTGCCGCAATCGCGGCGAGCGCGTGACCATCGCCGGCCAATGCGCGCCCTATCTCGACGGCTGGATCGAAGTCTGAGCCGGGGCCGGCACGCGGCCCTCACATTCGCAGCCGCCGAGCGAGTCATGCGCATTCCGCTCTATCAGATCGACGCGTTCACCCCTCGGACGTTCGCCGGGAATCCCGCGGCGGTCGTTCCGCTCGAGCGCTGGCAGCCCGACGCGGTGCTGCAATCGATCGCCGAAGAAAACAACCTCGCGCAGACCGCGTTCTACGTGCCTCGCTCCCAGCGCGACGCGGAGCCGGCTTACGATCTGCGCTGGTTCACGCCCGCCGCCGAAGTCGATATCTGCGGCCATGCCACGCTGGCGACCGCGCATTTCATCCTCGCGAAGAACGCGGCGGCCTCGGTCGCCTTTCATACGCGCAGCGGCGTGCTGCGCGTCGCGCGCGATGGCCCGCGGCTCGCGCTCGATTTTCCCGCACGTCCGCCGGCGCCTGAGGG
>JBKOUH010000287.1:0-3038 GCA_046723285.1 Pseudomonadota bacterium | reverse complement strand
AGCCCGAAAAGCGCAATGCGCTCGCCATGCCCGATTGGCAGGCGTTGGGCGCGACGATCCGCGCGTTTGCCGGCGACGAGAGCGTGCGCGCGGTGATCCTGACCGGCGCGGGCGGCCATTTCTGCGCCGGCGCCGACATCGGCGAATTCGACAGCGCGCGCCGCGACGTGCGCTCGGGCGACGCCTATACCCACGCCGTCGATTCCGCGGCCGAGGCGATCCTCGAGTTGCCGAAAGCGGTGATCGGCGCGATCGAGGGCAGCTGCTTCGGCGGCGGCTGCGGCCTCGCGATGGATTGCGACATCCGCATCGCGGGTAAAAGCGCGCGCTTCGCCATTCCGGCGGCCAAGCTCAACATCGTCTACAATCTCCGCGACACGCGGAATCTCTTGGCGCTCGCCGGCCCGGGATACGCCAAGCGCATCCTCTTCGGCGCCGAGCCGGTCGATGCCGAAACCGCGCTCCGCATCGGCATCGTCGACGAGCTGGTGGAAGGGCCGGCGCTCGATGCGGCGCGCCGCCTCGCGCTCAAGATCGCCGAGAACGCGCCGATGTCGGTCGCCGGCGCCAAGACGCTGCTGAACGCGCTCGTGGCCGGCCGTCCGGCCCAGGCCTTGAGCGAGCAGCTCTCGCACCGCGCGATCGAAAGCGAGGACTACAAAGAGGGGCGGCGCGCGTTCAAGGAGAAGCGGAAGCCGCGCTTCACCGGGCGGTGAGCGAGGGACGGCCGATGCGCGTCGGCGTCATCATGCTCGAGACGCGCTTTCCGCGGCCGCCGGGGGATATCGGGAATCCGGAGACGTTCGGCGGCCGGGCGCTCTACGACGTCGTTCCCGGCGCCGCGGCCGGGCGCGTGGTGCGCGCGGGCTCGCCCGATCCCGCGCTGCTGGCGCCGTTCCTCGCGTCGCGCGATCGCCTCGTCCACGCGGGCGCCGGCCTCGTCACGACCTCCTGCGGTTTTCTCGTGCGCTTTCAGGCGGCGCTGGCCGAGGACTGCCCGGTGCCCGTCGTCACGTCGAGCCTGCTCGCCTTGCCGGCACTGGAGCGCCGCTACCGGCGCGTCGGTGTCATCACGATCCATGCCGGCAAGCTCACGCCCGAATACATCGCCGCCGCCGGCGGCGCGCCCGATACTCCCATCGAAGGCACCGAAGCGGGCCGCGAGCTGACGCGGAAGCTGCTCGGCGATGCGCCCGATCTCGATCTCGCCGCCGCCGAACGCGACGTGGTGGAGGCCGGCGCGCGATTGAAGGCGCGCGTTCCCGATCTCGGCGCGGTCTTGCTCGAATGCACCAATATGCCGCCCTACCGCCAAGCTCTCTCCACGAAGCTGGGCCTGCCGGTACACGACATTCTCACAGTGCTGGCGGAGCGGGCGCCGGAATTGGCTGTGTGGCCGACATTGCCGCGGCATCCGCGTCAGCCCGCGGCCTAGACGGCGCACGGGCGCCGATGCATAGTCCGCGCGCTTTTGCATGGCGTTTCAGCGGCTTCCAACAATGACCCTCGGCACTCGCCTTCACACCTATTTCAACGGCGAACTCGTCGGCACCGACGCCGACGGCAACCGTTACTATCAGGAGCGCCGCGAGCCCAAGAACCGGAATCGCAGCCGCTGGGTCATGTACAAGGGGCCGGCCGAAGCCTCGCGTGTGCCGCCCGAATGGCATGCCTGGCTGCATCGTACGACCGACAAGCCGCCCGTAGGGAAACAGCGCCCGGTGAAGCCCTGGCAGAAAGAGCATCTGCCCAACCTCACCGGCACGCCCGGCGCCTACCACCCGCCGGGCAGCGAATACGAGGGCGGCAAGCGCGCCCGCGCCACCGGCGACTACGAGCCGTGGCGCCCGTCCTGAAGCGAAGAGGCTAGTCCGGCGCATTCATGCGCAAACTTTCCCGTCAGGATTTCGAGACCGCGATCGGCGCCGTCGCCATGCTCGGCGCCGCGCTGGCGCTGTGGCTCGTGTCGGCCGGAGGCAAGGCGGCGCAGGCCGGCGACAGCTATGTGCTGACCGCGCGCTTCGACCAGGTCGACGGGCTCGCGGTCGGCAACCCGGTCTTCGTCGCCGGCATCGAGGTGGGCAAGGTGCTCAAGATCGACCTGGCGCCGGGGACGCTGAAGCCGCTCGTCACGATGAGCGTCCGCCGCGGCCTCGCCATCCCGACCGACAGCGCCGCGCTGGTGATGAGCGACGGCGTGCTCGGCGGCAAGTTCCTGCGCATCGAGGCCGGCTCCGAGATCGAGGCGATGAAGCCCGGCGACCGCTTCTCGACCGTGCAGGATTCGGTCATCGTCGAGCAGATCCTGCAGAAGATCGTCCAGGGCGCCGAGGCCCGCCGCCGCGGCGACGAGCCGAAAAAGGACGAGGCGCCGACGCCGCAATCACCCGAGAAGAAGCCCGACGAGCCCGGCAAGGCGCCGGGCGCGCCGGGCGAACCAAAGCAATAGGCCGCCCATGAACCGCCGCTTCGCCGAAACCGCCGTCGGTGCCGTGGTCCTCGTGATCGCGGTCTGGTTCCTGTTCTTCGCCTACAGCAGCGGCGATTTCCGCCCGGTCAAGGGCTACGCGCTCTCGGCCAAGTTCAACAGCGTCGGCGGCCTGGCGCCGGGCAACGACGTGCGCATCGGCGGCGTCAAGATCGGCAGCGTTCTCGACCAGCGCATCGACCCCAACGATTTCCGCGCGCTCATCGTGTTCAGCGTGCGCAGCGATTTGAAGCTGCCGGAGGACACGGTCGCCGCCATCACGAGCGATGGCCTGCTCGGCGGCAAGTATCTGCGCCTCGAGCCGGGCCGCGCCACGACCATGGCCGCCGTCGGCGCCACGCTCAAGAACACGCGCGACGCGCTCTCGCTCGAAGACATGCTCGGCCGCGCGATCTTCCTGCTGAGCGAGGGCGACAAGAAGGACGAGAAGAAGGAAGAAAAGAAGTGATGGCCTCCGAGAGAACGGCGGGCGAGGATGCGTCACGGCCCCAATCGGCGGAGGCCGGCCGCCAATCCTGGGATCCCGATCGCTACGCCCGCGTCGCGCGCT
>JBKOUH010000500.1:0-4653 GCA_046723285.1 Pseudomonadota bacterium | reverse complement strand
GGCTAGGACTGCGACAAGCGTCCGGAGCGCGCCGCAGACCTGGCGCGCGTCTCTTCGGGAAAAAGCGATTTCTCGTCTTGGGGAAAAACGATTTCTCGGCGCCCTGCGTTCCCCGAAATCGCCGGACAATCCTCGCTGCTGCATTGCGGCGGCGCGCCCGCCGCATGGCGTAAGGAACAGGTCGAACTCGCATCGCCCGCATGCGCCGCTATGATGCGGCGCAAATTCGCCAACACGGGAGACATGAATGCTGGTGCTCTATCATCACAATATCTCGGTCTGTGCGCAGAAGGTCCGCATCGCGCTGGCCGAGAAGAAGCTCCCGCACGAGCGCCGGCACATCAATCTGATGAAGGCCGAGCAGGTCTCGCCCGATTATCTGAAGGTCAATCCCAAGGGCGTGGTGCCCGCGATCGTGCATGACGGCGAGCCGGTGATCGAATCGACCGTGATCATGGAATATCTCGACGATGCATTTCCCGAGCGCCCGCTCCGCCCCGCGGCGCCGCTGGCGCGCGCCAAGATGCGGGTGTGGGCGCAGATCCCCGATGTGTCCCTGCACGCAGCGTGCGGAACCGTAACCTATGCCGCCGCCTTCGCCGATCAGATCAAGGCCGCGAACTCGCCGGTGGCGCTCAAGGAACGCTTGGCGAAGCTTCCCGACCGCGCCCGCGCCTGGCGCCAAGAGCAATTGCTGGAGAAGGGGCTCGACGCGTCGTTCGTCGCCGACGCCGTGAAGCTGCACGACAAGGTGCTCGGCGACATGGAGAGGACTCTCGCCGCCAAGCCATGGCTGGCCGGCGACACCTTCAGCCTCGCCGAATGCGCGATCGCACCCTACGTGCTGCGCCTCGATCGCCTTGGGCTGGCACGCATGTGGGACCAGCGTCCGCGCGTCGCCGATTGGTATGCACGCCTGCAAGCGCGTCCGTCCTGGGCCGAAGCGATCACGGCCTTCCCGGTCACGGGCAACGGCGATTACGACGACGATTTGAAAGCGAAAGGCGTCGACGTCTGGCCCAAGGTGAAAACGCTGCTCGCCGCGTAAAGCGGCGCCACACGCCGTTCAGCCCTCGCCCTTGGGCGCTTCGTCCTTGCCGTCGCGATTGACGCCGGCACGCTCGAACGCCGCGGCGCGATAGTCGCGCGGCGCCAGCCCGAACTCGGCGCGAAACGCGCGGCTGAAATGCGGAAGATCATTGAAGCCCCAGCGCAGCGCGATCTCGGTCACGTGCTCTCCGGCGTGAAGCGGACTGCCGAGCTCTTCGCGGCAGCGCGCCAGACGGTATTCGCGCATGTAGCCGCTGATCGAGGTCTCGGCGCTCTGAAATAGGCGGTGGAGATAGCCGACGGATATTCCGAGCGCCTCCGCCACATGCGAGGGCGTCAAGCCCGGATTCTCGGCATGGGCGTCGATGTATTGCGTCGCGCGCAGCAGAAGCACGCGGCGGGCGGTGCTCGCCGCATCGCCGAGATCGGCCTGCTGACCGGCGAAGGTGAAGGCCACGAGATCGATCGTGCGGTCGACGAGCCCCGAGCGCACGGCCGGATCCATCGCTTCGATTTCCGAGCACATCGCCTTGACGTGCGCGGCCAGCACGCGGCCCAAGGGCGAGCTCGATTTCAGCGCGCGGCCGATCCAAAGCGAAGGCGGCGGCAAGCGCGGCGCGAGCCGGTGCCGCGGGATCTTCATCACGATCTGGCGGAAGTCGCGCTCGAACGTGAAATCGTATTCGCGCGTGCTGTCGAACAGCACCATGTCGCCGGGCCCGAGCGCCGCCGTGCGCCCCTCCTGGCGCAGGACCGCCGGGCCCGCCGTCTGCAGCACCAGCATGATCCAGGCGTCGCGCGCGCGGCGGATGTGGCGCTGCGAGCGCACCGCGCTCTGCGCGATCGAATCCACCTCGATGAAGCTCGCGGTTTCGGTCGGCGACCATTCGAGCGACCGGCGCACGGCCGCGCCGCGGAACGGATCGTCGGCGCTGCGGCTGCAGTCGATGCCGACGAACATGTCGCAGACCGCCTCTTTCCAGAACGCGTAGCGCTGGCGCAGCGGCAGTTCGTCGGTCGTCAGCGTTTGCACCAACAGGCCGCCGGCGCGCCGCGGAGTCTCCGGCGGCAGCTTGCCCGGGGCACGTTCCGGCATCGGCGACAAGGGATCCGCCCTCCCCGTTCGATAAGCGTGCGGTGCGCCAGCATGATTAGCACGGCCCGGGTCGATCCGGCTGGCAAAAACGACGGATGTGAGCCGTTGGTAAGTTTTCCAGCAGCGCCGGGCAAGACATTGGGGCGCCGTCCGCCCTAGCTGGATCGGCGGCCACCGTTCCCGGCCGTTTTCCTGGGAGGACACCAGCATGTCCAAGTCGCACAAGCCCGTACTCGGCGGCCACGACAAAGTGAAGGTCGCCATCGCGCAGACCTCGAGCGCCTATCTCGACCGCGAGGCTTCGATTACCCGCGCCGTGGCCGCGATCGGCGAGGCCGCGCGCAACGGCGCCAAGCTCGTCGTCTTCTCCGAGGTCTGGCTCGCCGGTTATCCGTTCTGGAGCGAAGGCTGGGATTCCAATTTGCCCGAATGGGTCCGGGGCCGCGTCGCGTTTCGCGATGCCGCCGTCCTCGTGCCGAGCGAAGACACCGAGCGGCTCGGCGCCGCGGCGCGCCAGCACGGCGTCTACCTCGTGATGGGCTGCAACGAGATCGACGGCCGCGCCGAGAGCGGCACGATCTACAATTCGCTGCTGTTCTTCGGCCCCGACGGCGCGCTCATCGGCCGCCACCGCAAGCTGATGCCGACCTTCTGCGAGCGCCAATTCTGGGGCCAAGGCGACGGCTCGGATATCCGCGTCTTCGACACCGACATCGGCCGCATCGGCGGCCTCATCTGCGGCGAGCATGTGATGACCTTGGCGCGCGCGGCGATGATCGCCGAGGGCGAAGAAATTCACGTCGCGACGTTCCCGGGCTCCTTCGCGCTCCACACCGGCCCGCGTCTTCAGGAGCCCGACACGGCCGGGCACTTCTTCGGCTATCCGCTGGCGCGCGCCCATTCGTTCGAGTCGGGCGCGTTCGTGCTGCTCGCTTGCGGCTATCAAGACATCGCCGACGTTCCCGACGATTTCGTGATGAAGTCCAAGATGCATGTGAGCTGGGCCAATGGCGGCAGCTCCGTCATCGCGCCGCTCTGCGTGCCGCTGGTGGAACCGACGTTCGGCCCGAAGATGATCTACGCCGAGCTCGAATCGTGGATGATCAAGGCGATCCGCGCGATCGTCGACACCATGGGCCATTACGGCCGGCCCGACGTGTTCAAGCTCCTCATCCGCCAGGGCGAATGGCGCGAGGCAGGCTCGCGCGGCAAGCGCCTCGACGCCGAATTGGCCGACCGCTTGAAGCGCGCGGCCGAAGAGCGGGACGTCGACGAGCGCAAGGTGCTGACGCTCGCCGACCGCATGGCCGAAGCCGCCGAGTAGCACCGCCACGAGCGAGACGGGCCGGGTGCCGCTCCATGCGGCGGCACCCGTTGCCGCGCGCGCTTACACTGGCGCCGAAACATATGCGTTGTCATTCGATTACTGGGTCGCGCCGGCTAGGGTTTTATGCATATTTCGAAAAAATGGCCATTGAACGAGCCCTCTTGGATCAGTGGCCAAGAATTTCGTTGCGTTCGCATATAAACCGGCATAGCCTCGCGGGCGATGAACCGATCCCCAGCCCGCTCCCGCCCGCCATCGAAGCCGGCCGCCCCCGCGGCCCCGCGCGACGATTTCGAGCTCGAGCACCACATCTTCTATTGGCTCACCGAGATCATCGGGCGCCGCAACCGTCTGCTGGCGCCGGCGCTGAAGCCGTTCGGCCTGCGCGTGCCGGAATGGCGCGTGCTCGCAAGTCTCTACGGCCGCCACAAAGCTTCGTTCAAGGAGCTGGCCGGGCTCGCGAGCTTCGATCAGACGACGCTCTCGCGCACGATCGACCGCATGGTCAAGGACGGCCTCGTGACACGGCTTTCCGACGTCGACGACATGCGCGTCACGCGCCTGGCCCTCACCGCCAAGGGCGAGGCACTGTTCCACGATCTTTGGCCGGCCGTGAACGAGCTCAACACGGCCGCCTGCGCGCACCTGCCGGAGGGGGGCGCCGCGATGCTGCGCTGGCTGCTCGGCCAGATGCGCAAGAGCCTCGACGAGATGATCGAAGCGCGCCGCCCGCCCCGCTTTGTGCGGCGCGGCGACGCCGAATGAACCGCATAGTGCCTTAACCGAGGGAGTACGATATGGACGGATCCATAACGAGCGACATTCGGGCCCTGGTCGAGCCCGATCGCGTGCATCGCAAATGCTACACCGATCCCGAGATCTTCGCGCTCGAGATGCAGAACATCCACGAGAACACGTGGATCTATGTCGGGCACGAATCGCAGGTGAAGAATCCCGGCGATTACTACACGACACTCGTCGGCCGCCAGCCGATGGTCATGGTGCGGGCCAAGGACGGAAAGGTGCACGTCCTCTACCACCGCTGCCCGCACCGCGGCGCGCTGCTCTGCCCCGATCGCCACGGCAACACCGGGCAGACCTTCAAGTGCTCGTATCACGCCTGGCGCTTCAATCTCGACGGCTCGCTGCTCAAGGTTCCGGTCATGGAGCAGTACGAGGG
>JBKOUH010000461.1:0-2666 GCA_046723285.1 Pseudomonadota bacterium | reverse complement strand
CACCGCGACCAAGCGCGGGCCGGACATCGGCAGCAGGATCTCGCCCGGGCGGCCATGGATCTGGCGCACATGAGCGTTGTCGGCCGGGAACGGGAATACCTCGAACTTCTCGGTCGCCGGATCGAATTTCACCAGCGCGTTAGCGCCCCAGTCGGCAACCCAGACTTTGTCCTGGTCGTCGACATAGACGGCATAGGCCTGCGGTCCGCTACCGGGCAGCTTCCAGGTTTTCCAGGAATTGTTCCCCGGATCGTAGAGGCTGAGGTTCCCGGAATTCCATTCGCTGACCCAGATGCGGTCCTTGGAATCGGCCCAGACGCGGCGCGCGCCCTGGTCCTTGGTCGGCGGCTCCAGCACGGTCACTTGCCCGGTCTCGATATTGATGCGGCCGACATATGAACCGGCGAGCGAGGCGAAATAGACGTCGCCGGTCTTGGTGCCGGTGATGCCGTAGGGGCCGCGGCCCTTGGGCGCCTTCCACACCGTCACCTTGCCGCTCTTCATGTCCACCTTGCCGTAGATGCCGTTCTGGCCGGTGAACCAGGCATCGCCCTTGCGGTCGAGCGCGACGGTGTTGAGGTTGGTGTAACCGGAGTCTTCGGGCAGCTTGTAAACGGCGACTTTCTTCGCTTTGGGATCGTAGCTCACGATCGCGTTCTGCCCGCCATCGGTGACCCAGGCCTTGCCGTCGGGGCCGGCAATGACGCCGTGCGGCGACGAATCCGGGCCGAGCGCCACCTTCTCGACCGACCCGGTCTTGGGATCGACGATGCCGAGTCCGCCGCGGCGCTGATCGGAATAGAAGATCGTGCCGTTCGGCCCGGGCGCCACGTCGTGCGGATAATTGCCCTGGGGCAGCTTGAACGTCTGGAAGCGATCCTCGGCGTTCGCGGCTGGTGCGAGCGCGCCGGCCGCGAGAGCCAGCGTGCCGGCGAGAACGACGGCGAAGCGGTTCATGTCTTCCTCCCGCGGGACGTGGCGGCGCGACAAGGCCGCGCCCGTATGGTTCCGTTGTGGCGGGCCCCTGCAAGGGAGCCGTTGGGCATGGCCCGATCGCACCAAACATAAATCAATTGGCGAGCGTGTTCCATGCACGGAAACGCGAGGACCGGTGCGGCGTTTCCTTTTGGCGGCAGGCGGCTAGAATGGCGCCGCGCAGAACGAGAACCGAGGAGGACGCTCATGAGCAAGTTCGTCATCTCGCCGCATATGCGCCTGCACGAATGGGTCGCCGAGGAGAAGGGGTATTTCCGTCAGGAAAACCTCGACTACGAATTCCGCGAGGCGCTGGGCTCGCGCGACGCCAGCATGCACAACATGGGCGACCGCGTCGGCGCCTATCAGAGCATCGAGAAGGGGCGCCAGTGCAATGTGAGCGGCGCCTGCCACTGGACGGTCAACGTCGCCGCCTCGGCCGGGCACGGCAAGATCTTCGTCGACGCCTATTCGGTCTCGCCCTCGGCGATATTCGTGCCGCCCGAATCCGAGATCAAGCATCCGGCCGAGCTTGCCGGCGTCACGATCTCGGTCGGCTTCCAGTCGGGCAGCCACTACTCGACGATCCAGGGCCTCGAGCAATACATGCCGATGGCGGACATCAAGCTCTCGTTCGCCGAAGGCATGCTGTTCAGCCGCATGGAAGCGTTGATCGAGCGCAAGATCCCGGCCTGCGCGGTGTTCAGCGGGCCCTACTACTTCCTCGAGCAGCTGGGCTTCCGCAAGATCATCGACACCACGTTCATGATGGCCTCGATGATCCACGGCAATCCCGAGCCGGAGGACGTGCGCAAATATTTCCGCGCGCTGCGCCGCGCCCAGCGCGACATCGATCTCCGCCCCGAGCTCTACACGCACTACTACAAGAAGGAATTCCCGCAGCGCTTCCACGAGATGATGGATACGCGCCGCTGGGGCCCGGGCGAGCGCATCGTGTTCGAGACCTACACGAAGGAAGTGTTCGAGCAGTCCTTCCGCTGGATCGCCGAGCGCAACCTCTTTCCCGCCGGCACCATGGGCGCGGGGCGATACGAGGATGCGATCCTCTCGCTGGCGTAGCGGCCGTCCGTTACCCTCGTCCGGAGCGGCGGCGTTCGTGGACAATCGCGCCCGGCGCCTTATTATTCTGCACAAGACGCCAAGCCGAGGGAGGCCCGCCATGCGCCTGGTCGACATCAATCACGTCGCGATCCGGACACTCGATCTCGACAAGACCAACAAGTTCTACACCGAGGTGCTGGGCATGGGCCTCGCCAAGCGCCCGCCATTCGATTTCCCGGGGAGCTGGCTCTCGATCGGCGGCACGATGATCCACGTGATGGCCGGCAACGCCGCCTATGACCTCGAGGGCAAATTCCGTCCGGTGGGCGGCTGCGTCGACCACATCAGCATCTCGGCCGAAGGCTTCGACGGCTACGCCGAGCGCTTCACCAAGCAGGGCCTGCAATGGCGCGAATTCGCGGTGCCCGAGGCCGACATCGTCCAGCTCTTCGTTCGCGACCCCAACGGCATCCTGATCGAGCTCAACTTCACCGCCAGCAAGGAAGGCATGGCCGGCAAGAAGCCCAACTGCAGCGAGCGCACATACATGCGGGGTAAGTTTTAGCGCGTCCGAATTCGTAGGGGCGGGTCCCCGACCCGCCCGCGTCACGCCGCACTCATTCGACTAT
>JBKOUH010000430.1:0-16457 GCA_046723285.1 Pseudomonadota bacterium | reverse complement strand
CTCCCACACGGCGAGGATCTTGTAGCCCCGGGCCTCGGCCGCCGGCTCGAGCCAGGGCCAGACGATCGCGGCTTCCACCTTCTTCATGTGGTCGCGGTTCTTGATCAGATAGGGCATCTCGAACAGCCCGAACTCGGGCGACACGCTCGACATCACCGTCGAGGGCAGCGCGAAATCGACGGTGCCGAGCTTCAGCTTCTTGACCAGATCTTCGTCCTTGCCGAGCTGCGACGAGCCGAAGGCCGAAACCTTCACCTTCCCGGCCATCTTGGCGTTGACGCGCTTCGCGAACTCGTTGGCCGAAAGCTCGAACAGCGAGCCCGGCTCGCCGACATGGCCGAATTTCAGCTCGGTTTCGGCAAGCACTGGCCAAGCCAGTGCCGCCGGCAGCACGGAAACAAGCACTGCGGTCAGCAACCACTTTGCCTTCATGACTTCCTCCCGAATATTGGTTTTTACTTAGTCGGCCGCTCTTACGAGCGTGCCGCGACTTTCTTCGGCTCGGCACTCTGCCGCGCGCCCGCGAGATAGTCGAGCGCCGCCTGCACGCCGCCCTTCTTGTGCGGCACGCCCGCGAGCGCGAGCCCCATTTCGATGCCGGAGAGCGTGCCCGCCAGCATGAGGTCGTTGAAATCGCCGAGGTGGCCGATGCGAAACACTTTGCCGGCCACCTTCGAAAGCCCGTTGCCGAGCGACATGTCGAAATTCTCGAGCACGACTTTCCGGAACGCGTCGGCATCGTGGCCCGCCGGCATCAGCACGGCGGTGAGCGAGCTGGAACAATCGTTGGGATCGACGCAGAGCAGCTCCAGGCCCCAGGCGCGGACCGCGCGCCGCGTCGCCTCGCCGTGCCGTGCATGCCGCGCGAACACGTTCTCGATACCGATCTCCTCCAGCATCGTGATCGCTTCCGCGAGACCAAAGAGGAGATTGGTCGAGGGCGTGTAAGGGAAATAGCCGGTGGCGTTCGGGCCCGCCATCTCCTCCCACGACCAATAGGAGCGCGGCAGCTTGGCGTGCTTTGAGACGGCCAGCGCCTTCACGCTCACCGCGTTGAAGGCGAGGCCGGGCGGCAGCATCAGCCCCTTCTGCGAGCCGCCGACGGTAACGTCGACGCCCCATTCGTCGTGGCGGTACTCGATCGAGGCGAGCGACGAGATCGTGTCGACCATCAGCAGGGCCGGATGCTTGGCGGCGTCGATGGCCTTGCGCACCGCGGCGATGTTGGAGACGCAGCCGGTCGAGGTCTCGTTGTGGACGACGCAGACGGCCTTGATCGCATGCGCCCTGTCGGCCTTGAGCCGCGCCTCGATCTGGCCGGCATCGGCGCCGCGCCGCCAATCGCTGGCGATGAATTCGGGCTGGAGCCCAAGCTTGGTCGCGATGTTTTTCCAGAGCGTCGCGAAATGTCCGGTCTCGTACATCAGCACGCGGTCGCCGGGCGAAAGCGTGTTGACCAGCGCCGCTTCCCACGCGCCGGTGCCCGACGAAGGATAGATGAACACCGATCCCGTGCAGCGGAACACCCATTGCATGCCCGACAGCACGCGCTTCCCCAGCTTGGCGAAGTCCGGCCCGCGATGATCGATCGTTGGCCGGTCGATCGCGCGCAGGATGCGGTCGGGCACGTTGGTCGGGCCCGGAATCTGCAGGAAATGCCGGCCTCCGGCCCTCGATTGCGGCATGGCGGTTCTCCTTGGCGCGGCGCTATATACAACAGGTAACGAGCGCCGAGGAAAGTGCGCGTGAATATCGATATCGCAGCTGCGAACCGAGCCGCGCCGGGCGAAAGCGGCATCGCCGCGCGCCTGCGCCGCGCGATCCAAGGCGAAGTGCTGTTCGATGCCGGCACGCGCGGGCGCTACAGCACCGACGCGTCGATCTATCAGATCGAGCCGATCGGCGTCGTCGTCCCGAAGAATGACGACGACGTGCGCGCGGCGATTGCCATTGCGCGCGAGGAGCGCATTCCGGTGCTGCCGCGCGGCGCCGGCACCTCGCAATGCGGGCAGACGGTCGGCGCGGCGCTGGTCATCGACGGCAGCAAGTACCTCAACAAGGTCATCGCGTTCGACAAAGCGGCGCGCACCGTCACGGTCGAGCCGGGCATCGTGCTCGATCATTTGAATGCATGGTTGAAGCCGCAGGGGCTCTGGTTTCCGGTCGACGTCTCGACCTCGGCGCAGGCCACGATCGGCGGCATGACCGGCAACAATTCGTGCGGCGCGCGCTCGATCGCCTACGGCAACATGGTCCACAATGTTCTGGGCGTCGACGCGATCCTCGCCGACGGCAGCGAGGCGCGCTTCGGGCCGCTGGACGAGGCGCGCAAAAGCAACGTGCTGTCGCCGGTGGCCGCGCGCATCGAGGCGATCGCGCTCCGCGAGCGCGCCGAGATCGAGCGCATGTATCCCAAGGTCTTGCGGCGCGTCGGCGGCTACAATCTCGATATCTTCCATCCGCAGAGCGAGCGGCCCTACACCGACGACGGCTCGATCAACTTCGCGCATTTGCTGGTGGGCTCCGAAGGCACGCTTGCGTACTCGCGGCAAGTCACGTTGAAGTTGGCGCCGTTGCCGAAGCACAAGGTGCTCGGCATCGTGAATTTCGCGAGCTTCTATCGCGCGATGGAGCTGACGCGGCACATCGTGAAGCTGGCGCCGACGGCGGTCGAGCTCGTCGACCGCACGATGATCGATCTCGCGCGCGTGAATCCGGCCTTCCGCCCCATCGTCGATGCGGCACTGATCGGCAAGCCCGAGGCGTTGCTCTTGACCGAGTTCGCCGGCGAGGATCGTGCGGAACAAATCGCGCGCTTGAAGAAGCTCGTCGAGCTCATGGGCGATCTCGGCCTGCCCGGCAGCGTCGTCGAGATGACGGAGCCCGGCCCGCAGCGCGATCTCTGGGAGGTGAGGAAAGCCGGGCTCAACATCATGATGTCGATGAAGGGCGACGGGAAACCGGTAAGCTTCATCGAGGATTGCGCGGTGCCGCTCGAGCACTTGGCCGATTACACGCAGCGCCTGACCGACGTGTTCGCCAGGCACGGCACCAAGGGCACGTGGTACGCGCATGCCTCGGTTGGGACGCTGCATGTGCGCCCGATCCTCGACATGCGCCGCGATGGCGCCGAGAAAATGCGCGCGATCGCCGAGGAAGCCTCGGCGATGGTGCGCCAATACAAGGGCGCCTATTCGGGCGAGCACGGCGACGGGCTCGTGCGCTCGGAGTGGGTGGCGTGGCAGTTCGGGCCGAAGCTCGCGCGCGCGTTCGAGGAGGTGAAGGCCGCGCTCGATCCCGACAATCTGATGAACCCAGGCAAGATCGTGCGTCCGCCCAAGATGGACGAACGCGCGCTGTTCCGCTTCAAGCCCGGCTACGCCACGCCCGAGCTCGCGACCGCGCTCGATTGGTCCGAATGGGCCACGCGCGAAAACCGCAACGGCTTCGCCGCCGCTGTCGAGATGTGCAACAACAACGGCCATTGCCGCAAATTCGACGCCGGCACGATGTGCCCCTCCTACCGCGTCACGCGCGACGAGGTGCATCTGACGCGCGGGCGCGCCAACACGCTGCGCCTGGCGCTCTCGGGCCAGCTCGGCGCCGACGCATTGGCGTCGGACGCCGTCGCCGCGGCGCTCGATCTCTGCGTCTCGTGCAAGGGCTGCAAGCGCGAATGCCCGGTCGGCGTCGACATGGCGCGGATGAAGACCGAGTTCCTCGATCACCGCGCCAAGCGCCAAGGCCTCCGTCGCTTCGACAAGCTTGTCGCCTATCTTCCGCGCTACGCGCCGCTCGCGGCCAGGCTCGCCTGGTTCTTCAATCTCCGCGACCGCGTTCCCGGCGCGCGCGCGCTCGGCGAGAAATTCCTCGGCCTCGCCGCCAAGCGCAGCCTGCCGCGCTGGCGCCGCGATACGTTTTTCAGCACGGGCGCGCGCAACGCGCCGCCACGCGATCAGACCGCTCGCGAAGTCGCGCTCTTCGTCGACACCTTCAACAATTATTTCGAGCCCGAGAACGCGCGCGCGACGGTACGTGTGCTCGAAGCCGCCGGCTATCGCGTGATGCCGCTGGCAGCGCCCGACGGCGGCCGCCCGCTCTGCTGCGGGCGCACGTTCCTCGCCGCCGGCCTCGTCGACGAAGCCAAAGTGGAAGCGCGGCGCACGCTCGCGGCGCTGGCGCCGTTCGTCGCGCGCGGCGTGCCGATCGTGGGGCTCGAGCCGTCGTGCCTGTTCTCGTTCCGCGACGAATACCAGGCGATGGGCCTCGGCGACGGCGCCAAGGCCCTGGCGCCGCAGACCTTCATGTTCGAGGAGTTCCTCGTGCGCGAGCATGCGGCGGGCCGCCTCGCGTTGAAGCTGAAGCCGCTCGCGGCCACGCGTGCGCTGCTGCACGGCCATTGCCACCAGAAGGCCTTCGACGCCGTGCGGCCGATCGAGAAAATCCTGGCACTCGTCCCCGAGCTCAAGGTCGAGGCGATCGAATCGAGCTGCTGCGGCATGGCGGGTGCGTTCGGCTACGAAGCGCGCCACCACGATGTCTCGATGGCGATGGGCGAGATGTCTTTATTGCCCGCGGCGCGCAAGGCGGCCGCCGATGACATCATCGTCGCCGACGGCACGTCCTGCCGCCACCAGATCAAGGACGGCGCCGGCCGCGAAGCGCTCCACGTCGCGCGCGTGCTCGCGGCGGCGCTGGCGCCGTAAGCGGTCTCGAGGCGTCCGGCGTGCGGTGATGCGGCTATTGATTCGCGCGTATGAGGGGCGCAGCATCGCCGCTATCGTGCGTTGCGGACGGTCGAGCGGAAAAAGGAAAACCGCCGCCGTCCGCCGGGGCGAAGACGATGACCGACGTCAAGCAGCAGAGACGCCTCACCACCATCCTCGCCGCCGACATCGCCGGCTACAGCCGCATGATGGCCGACGACGAGGAGGGCACGCTCCGCACGTTGAAGGCCCATCGAACCGTGGTCGACGGGCTGATCGCGCGCCACGAGGGCCGCATCTTCAACACCGCCGGCGACAGCGTCGTCGCCGAGTTCGGCTCGGCCGTCGAGGCGGTGCGCTGCGCCATCACGATTCAAGACGAGCTGCGCGTGCGCAACGCCCAGCTCGACGAAAAGCGCCGGATGCAATTTCGCATCGGCCTCAACGTCGGCGACGTGCTCGTCGATGGAACCAATCTCTACGGCGACGGCGTCAACGTTGCGGCCCGGCTCGAGAGCATTGCCCAGCCGGGCGGCATCTGCATTTCGGGAAGCGTCTTCGCGCTGGTGAAGAACAAGCTCTCCTACGGCTTCGAGGACATCGGGCCGCAGCAGGTGAAGAACATCCCCGAGCCCGTCTCGGCATTTCGCCTGACGTCGGGCGAGGCGCCGGTGAGCGGCACCGCCCCGGCAGCGCCTGCGCGGTCGAAGCGTTCGCGCACGCTTGCGTTCGCCGCCGGCGGGATCGCGCTGACCGCGGCCGTTGCCGTCGGAGTCTATCTGGTCATGCGCCCGTCGTCGCCGGTATCGCCCCCGGCCGCCGCAAGTCCCTCCACGGCTCCCGCCAACGCGCCCGATGCAGCCACGCTGGAGCGCATGCGCCCCTATGTCGGAATGACGGTGCATGGCCTTTCGCGCGTGACCGGCAAGCCCTTCGCGATGACGTTGAATGCCGGAGGCGATGCCGTGGTACAGGTCGAGCTCGCCTCGGGCGGCCGGACGAATCCCGACCGCGGGCGCTGGTGGATTCCGGCCAACGGCGCGCTATGCGTGCATTTCACGCGCTTCGCGAACGGCAGTCCCTATTGCCGTCCGCTGACGGTCGAAGACGGCGTCATCAAGGCCTATACCTGGAACCGCGACCCCGATTTCTGGACGCTCAAGAAATAGATTGGCGCGCGCGCGATACGGGCGCGGTCACTCGCCTTTCCACTTGATCGAGCAGCCGATGCTGGGCATTTGGTGCTGCGGGCCTATGCCGGTGGCGGCGACGGCGCGCATCGCTTCGAGCAATTCGTGCTTGGTGTCGGGTCCGGCCGGGCGATTGCCGGCGGTGTCGAGCCGGCCGCGATATTGCAGCTCCAGCGCCGCATTGAAGCCGAAGAAATCCGGCGTGCATTGGGCGCCGTAGGCGCGCGCGGTCTCCTGCGTCTCGTCGATCACGTAGGGGAAGCCGAAGCCGTGCTGGGTCGCGAACGCTTTCATGTTGTCGGGCGAATCGGCCGGATAGGCGGCAACGTCGTTGGGCATGATGGCGATCGCGCCGATGCCGTCGGCCTTGAGGGCGGCGAAATCGCGGACGATGCGGTCGATCGTGGCCTTGACGTAAGGGCAGTGGTTGCTCAGGAAAACGACGATCGTGCCCTTCAGCCCCTTCACGTCGGCGAGCGAATAGGCGCGCCCGTCGGTGCCCTTCAAGCGGAAATCGCGCGCCTTCCAGCCGAAATCGCAAACCTTCGATTCCGCCGCCATGCTGACGCTCCCTTTTGCGTCGCCGAGATTACACCGGTGTGCCGCTATCTTTCACGCGCCAGAACGGCGGCCAGGCGTCGAGGTCGAGGCCGAGCGCGCCGTCGATCGTAAGCTCGTGCCAGGACGCGTTCGATGATTCGTCCGGAACGATCCGCCATTCGCGTCCTTCCACGCTCGCGCGCAAGCCTTCGCCGTCGCGCGTCCAGTCGAGCGGCGCCGGTATGAACGTCGCGCCGTCCGTCGGCATCTTGGCGGGTGCGGCGACGCCGGGAAAGGGCGCAAAGCTCCGCAGCAGATTCCATTGGTTGCGGAGGTCGCGGCGGTTGAGCACGGCGTGCGCGGCGCAGGCGCAGAATTCCTCGGCCGGCTCGGGGCAGCGCGCGATCAGGAAATCGAGGAGGTCCACGGCCGCCTTGGGCAAACGATAGCCGACGCGCTCGGACGAGTCGCCCCGCAACGCCGCGCGCTGCAAGTGCTCGCTCACCGCCACGGCCTTGAAGCCGCAGCTGCAGGCGACGATCTCGAGCGCGATCTCGTCCGAGCGCCGGTCGCCGGGCAACACGATGCGGCGCGCGACCGCCAATGTACCGCCGCAGTCGGGGCAGGCGGACATGTCTAGAGGGCCGCCACGGTTTCGGCCATGCGCCGCCGCTCGGCCTCGGTCGGCAGGCGCCCTTCGCCGGCGGCGAGCAGATCGGCGGCGTGATCGGGATTGCCGGTCCCGGGGATCACGCAGGTGCAGGCGGGGTGGCCGAGCAGGTATTTCAGGAAGAACTGCGCCCAGCTGCCGGCGCCGAAATCGCGCGCCCAATCTGGTACCGGCTTGCCCTCGGCCGCGCGCATGAGGCGTCCGGATCCGAGCGGCACATTGGCGATCACGGCCACGCGCCTCTCTTGGCAGAGCGGCAGCAGCCGCGCCTCGGCCGCGCGCTCGGCGATCGAATATGGGATTTGCAGGAAATCGACCTTCTCGGCCCGAAGCACGGCCTCGAGCTCGCCGAAGGCGCCGGTCGTGTAGTGCGTGATGCCGATATGGCGAAACGCGCCGGCTGCCTGCCATTCGCGCAGCGTCGCGAGATGGGTGCGCCAGTCGACGAGATTATGGATCTGCATCAGCGCGACTCGCTCGACGCCGAAGAAGGCCAGCGACTCCTTCATCTGACGGATGCCGGCCTCGCGCCCGCTGGTCCACACCTTGGTCATGATGAAGGCGTCGTTGCGCTTACCGAGGTCGGCCAGCGCCGCGCCGGCGCGCGCTTCGGCGCGGCCATACATCGGCGATGAATCGACGATCGAGCCGCCCGCGTCGAAAAGCCGGCGCAACACGCCGCCAAGGCGCGCGCGATTTTCCGCGGTGTCGGCGAGATCGAAGCCCTTGTAGGTACCGATACCGACGGCGGGCAACATCTCGCCGCTCGCGGGAATTGGTTTGGCGAGCATGTGAGGGAGGACTCTCCGAGAAATTTCGCGACTAAGCCGTTCGGCGTAAACGCCGGCCAAGATTCCAACATAATAATAGGTATTGGTGGAAATTCGCGACACGGGGTCGCGAAGGGGCCCGCGCCACCGGGGGCGCGGATCGGGGGATTAATTTCATGCATCGCATTGTTTTGGCCGTGTCCGTGCTCGCGCTCGGGATTGCCGCCGCAGCCGCGCCCGCTTTCGCCTATCCGGGCGACGAAGATTACCAGCGGCCGACCTACCAGAATCCATACCCGCCGTTCGGCGGATACCCGCCGCGCGCGGGCGATTCCTCGGAAGCCTATCCGCGCGACGCCTATCCGCCGGACTACGGCACCTTCGGCTCGCGTCAAGACCCCTATCCGCGCGCCGCGCGTCCACCCGCGCCCTATTACATGCCCGAAGCGAGCGCGCCCGACACCGCCGGCGCGGTGGAAGCGGCGCGGCGCCTCTATGCCGTCGCCGACACGGTGGCGCTGCGCGGCGCCCCGTTATGTGAAGGGCGCTTGAAGCCGCAGATCGGCATGCGCACCTGGAGCCGCGACAACATGGGGCCCCAGGCGCCCGGCGCCGCGAGCCGAGAGGGCCTCGATCACACCGTCACGGTCTTCACGCTCGCCAAGGACGGCCCGGCCGTCCGTGCCGGACTACGGCAAGGCGACAAAATCACCTCGGTCAACGGCGAATCGATCCCGGACATGGCCGGCGGCATGAGCATCTATCGCGCCAAGCTCGAAGTGGCGCTGGCGCGCAAGGAGCCGATCCTGATCGGCTATACGCGCAACGGCGAGCGCGGCATCGCGCGCGTCACGCCAGCCCAGGGGTGCGACTATCGCGTGGTGTTCGCCAACTCGCCGATGATCAACGCCCTCACCGACGGCCACAGCGTCACCGTGATGCGCGGCCTCGTCAATCTGCTCACGCGCGACGAGGAGCTGGCGCTCGTCGTCGGCCACGAGATCGGCCACAACGTGCTCGGCCATTTCGCGCGCGGCCGCGCGCTCGGCCATCAGGCCGGGCCGTTCAGCCCCGGCGCCCAGAGCTCGATGCGCCAGTTCGAGCGCGAGGCCGACTATATCGGGCTCTATTTCGTCGCCCTCGCCGGCTACGATATGGAAACCGCGATTCAATCCTCGAAGCGCATGGCCTCGATCGCGCCTATGGGCGACCGCGGCACCGCCACCCATCCGAGCCAGGCCGAGCGCTATCAGATTCTGCAGTCGGCGCTGCGCGAAATCCGCGCCAAGCTCGCGCAAGGTCAGCCGCTCAAGCCCGACCTCAAGACCGGCGCCAATGCTGCGCTCGGCGCGCGTGCCTATCGCGGCGATGGCGAAATGGACCGGCGCGTGCCGGTGCAATAAGCGGTCACCAGGCCGTTTCGAGGATCGCCATCACGTCGGGCGGCCCCGCGATCTTGCGCGGATTGGTGCGGACCCAGACGTTCGTCATCGCAAGGTCGGCGATCTTCGCCAGGGCATCGCGCGGCACGCCGGCCTCGCTCAGGCGCGTCGGCTGGCCGAGCGAGCGGATCAACTCGGCGACAACATCGGCAGCACATGCGCCGGGGCGGCCGAGCGCCCCGGCGACCAATTCCTGACGCGCGGCATTCACCGGCGAATTCCAGCGCAACACGTGCGGCAGCAGGATGCAGCTCGTGTGGCCGTGCGGCACGCCGCAGAGCCCGCCCAGCACGTGGCCGATGCCGTGCGAAGCGCCGAATTGCACCTTCAAGATCGTCGAGCTGGCGAGCCAGACCGCTTGCAGGCAGGCGAGCCGCGCCGCGAGATCGGCCGGATCGGCCTTGGTCCGCGGCAGGCAGGAGGCGAAGAGGCCGAGCGCGTGGAGGGCCAGCGCATCGGTCATCGGCTGGGCGTCCGCAGCGCACACGGCCTCGACCGCGTGATCGAGCGAGCGGATCGCGGTCGAAAGCCAAAGCCATTCGGGCGTGAAGACCGTGGCGGCGGGATCGAGGATCACGGCGCGCGGGCAGATGTCGGGGCCCCCGAAGGCCTCCTTGACGCCGTTACGCTCGTTCATCGCGCCGCCCATGTTGGAGAATTCGGCGCCGGAGAGCGTGGTCGGCACCGCGATCTGGCGCACCGGCGAGGGCCGCACGGCCGGAACATGGCGCGAGCCGTCGGCATTCACCTTGATGTGCAGCTTGGCGAGGTCGTCGGCCGTCGTGGCCCCTTCGGCGAGGCAGATCTGCAGCACCTTGACCGTGTCGACGACGGTGCCGCCGCCGACCGCGACGATGAGATCCGGCTTCGCCACGCGCACGGCCGCGGCCGCCGCCAGCACGGTCTGCCAGGGCGTGTGCGCCTTGCAGCCGTCGAAAAGGCCGGCAAAGCGCGCGCCGAGCTTGCTCTTGATCCCTTCGATCACCGGCGTCTTGGTGGAGAGCGAGCGCGCGGCGACGATGAACGCGCGCTTCGCACCAAGGCGCTCGCATTCCGCCGCCACGGCCTCCGCCGCCGGCTGGCCGAAGACAACGCGCTCCTGCGGCAGGTAGACGAAAACGCCCTCGCGCATCGGAATTCTCCCCTCTTTCGCTGGCCGATATAGCCCGGCCCGGCCGCTTACGCTAAGGTTTCGCGCTTCGCCAATGCCGCCGAGCCCGATTATGTTGCGCTTTCTCGCCGCCGCTCTGATATGCCTTCCGTCGCTCGCCTTCGCCGAGGGCGCGCCCTCGTGCAAGGACGGCGCCATGCCGTTCGCGCCCACCGCCGCCAACCAGCTCACCGGCGCGCAATTGCAGCAGGCCGTCTCCGGCAAGCGGCTCGGCTATATGCGCGAATCGATCCGCACGCCCGGCGTCTTCGTGAACAACACGCGCGAGCTGCGCGCCGACGGCTCGATGATCTACACCTGCGAATACGGGCGGTCGCCGACCGGACCTTGGCACGCCTGCGCCTCTTATGGCTCGATCCAGACGCGGCGTGCGGGCGCGCGCGATGTCGGCGTCTGGTTGATCAAGAACAACGCGCTTTGTGGCACGCATGCCTCGTTTGGCCAAGGCAGCGAGGATTGCTTCACCGTCCACCGCCAGGGCACGGTCGTCGCCCTGAAGCGCGTCTCGGGCCCGCTCTCGGCGTGCCTTGCCGGCGCGGCCACACTGCAATAACCGGCGGCGCATCATGGCAATCGTCAAGATCGGCATCGTCGGCGCCGCCGGACGCATGGGCAAGATGCTCATCGAGGAAATTGGCGCGACATCGGGGGCCGCGCTCGCCGCCGCATCGGAGCGCGCGGGGCACGACGCTGTCGGCCAGGATGCCGGCAGCTTCGCCGGCTTGAAGGCGAACGGCGTCAAGATCGGCGCTGCGCCCGAGGACGTGTTCAAGGCCAGCGACGTCGTCATCGATTTCACCGTGCCGAAGGCGACGCTCGCCCATGCCGAGCTCGCGGCGGCCGGCAAGAAGGGCCTGGTGATCGGCACCACCGGCATCGACGCCGAGGACGCGCAGAAAATTCACGCCGCCGGCCGCGCCGCCCACATCGTCTGGGCGCCCAATATGAGCCTCGGCGTCAATCTGCTGTTGGCGCTGACCGAGCGCGTGGCCAAGGCGCTCGGGCCGGATTTCGACATCGAAATCCTCGAGATGCATCACAAACACAAGGTCGACGCGCCCTCGGGCACCGCGCTCGGCCTGGGCCAAGCGGCGGCCAAAGGGCGCGGCGTCGAGCTCGCCAAGGTGGCGGCGCGCGGGCGCGACGGCATCACCGGCGCGCGGAAAGCAGGCGCCATCGGCTTCGCCTCGCTCCGCGGCGGCGACGTCGTCGGCGATCATTATGTGATGTTCGCCGGCGAGGGCGAGCGCTTGGAGCTCGTGCATAAGGCATCGAGCCGGCGCATCTACTCGAAGGGAGCCCTCCGCGCCGCGCTCTGGGTCGCCGGCAAGGGGCCGGGGGTGTACGACATGGCCGACGTGCTGGGGCTCAAAGGCTGAGCCCGCTTGATGGGCTTCGATTACGTTTGCTGAACGTGTCGCCCTTATAGTGATCGAATGACCTCCGCCGACCAGAATCCAAGGCGAAAGAGCTGGCACGAAGCGATCGCGGCCTATCGCAACGGCCGCGTGCTCGGCATGCTGTTCCTCGGGTTTTCCGCGGGCCTGCCATTCCTGCTTGTCTTTACGACCTTCCAGTTCTGGCTCGCTGAGGCTGGCCAGAATGTGAAGACGATCACCGAAGTTACGTGGATCGGCATCGCGTATTCGATCAAGTTCTTCTGGGCGCCCGTCGTCGATCGCGTGCCGCTCCCGGTACTGACGCGGAAGATGGGGCGCCGCCGCAGCTGGCTGCTCATGGCCATGCTCGGCATCGGCATCGGCTTGGCCGGCATGGCGTTCACCGATCCCAAGCAGAACCTGACGCTGATCGTCTCGTTCGCGCTGCTGGTCGCGTTTTCGTCCGCGACCCAGGACATCGCACTCGATGCCTACCGGATCGAGGCCGTCAATCCCGATCTCCAAGGTGCTATGGCCGCCACCTACCAGCTCGGCTATCGGCTTGCCGTGCTGATGGCCGGGGCGGGCGCGCTCTACCTGGCGGAATATGCGTCGTGGTTCGCCGCCTATTGCACGATGGCGGCGCTCACCTCCATCGGTATCGTGACCGTGTTCGTCATTCGCGAGCCGGAGGTGAAGCGCGATTCCGATGCCTACAAGCGCGAGGAGCGCGTGGTCGCGTTTCTCGAGGGCAATGCCCACCTGCCGCGGCACCTCAAGGAAGCAGTCGCCTGGTTCATCGGCGCCGTCATATGCCCGTTTCTCGATTTCTTCGCGCGCAAGGGCTCAATCGCGATCGTGATCCTGATCTTCATCAGCGTATTTCGCTTGAGCGACATCACGCTCGGTTCGATGGCGACTAAGTTCTACTACGACGTAGGCTTCACCAAGACCGAGGTCGCCAACGTCACCAAGGTTTTCGGCTTCTTCATGACGATCTTCGGCGCGTTCACCGGAGGCGTGATCGTGGCCCGCTTCGGCATGATGCGTCCGATGGTGCTCGCGGCCGTGCTCATTGCGCTCGGCAACCTACTCTTCGCGCTGCTTGCGCTGCGCGGTCACGATCTGCCGATGCTGACCATCGTCATCAGCGCCGACAACTTCGCCAGCGGCATCGCCGGCTCCGTATTCATCGCCTATCTCTCGAGCCTCACCAGCGCGCAATATACCGCCACTCAATATGCGCTCTTCAGCTCGCTAATGACGTTCACGGGCAAGGTGATCGGCGGGTTTTCGGGCGCGGTGGCCGAAACACTCGGCGTCGTGCGCGACGGAAAGGTGATCGACATCGCCGCCTACGCCGATTTCTTCGTCTACTCGGCCTCGGTCGGCATTCCGTCGATCCTGCTGACCCTCTATCTGCTCCACGTTTCGCGCAGCGAGGCCCGTCGTGCCGCGGCCGCGCCGGCAAAGCTGCCCGCCGAATAAAAGCGAGCGGCCCTTTCGTCGAAGCGCACCATCGAGCTACAAGGTTCCCGCGCCCGGGAGCCCGGAACCATGCAAAGCGTAAAAGCCGAACTCGCCCCCACCGGCGTGCTGCGCGCCGGAATCAATCTCTCCAATTTCCTGCTCGTCACCGGGAAAAGCCCGTCGGGCGACCCCACGGGGGTGGCACCCGATATGGCGCGCGAAATCGCGCAGCGCCTCGGGGTGCCGGTCAAATACGTGACCTTCCCCACGCCCGGCGAGCTCGCGGACGCGGCCGGAAAGAACCTGTGGGACATCGGCCTCATCGGCGCGGAGCCCCAGCGCGCCGAAACGATCGCGTTCACGCCCGCCTATGTCGAGATCGAAGCGACATATCTGGTACCGGCCGGATCGCCGCTCAAAAGCATCGCCGAGGTCGACCGCGCGGGCGTGCGCATCGCCGTCAACGCGCGCTCGGCCTACGATCTTTGGCTCGCGCGCAACATCAAGCACGCGACCTTGGTGCGGGCCGATACGATCGACGCCTCGTTCCGTCTCTTCGTCGACCAGAAGCTCGATGCGCTGGCCGGCTTGAAGCCGCGCCTCTTGAAAGACGTAACGACGCTGCCCGGTGCGCGCATCCTCGACGGCCGCTTCACCGCGGTCCAGCAAGCGATCGGCACCGCGCGCCCCAACAGAGCCGGCGCCGAATTTCTCGGCCGCTTCGTGGCCGAGGCGAAAGCGTCGGGCCTCGTCGCCACGCTGATCGAGCGCCACAAGGTGCGCGGCCTCACGGTCGCCGCGTGAGTCGCTACGAATTCTTTTCGAGGATCGATCCCGCGAGATAGAGCGAGCCGGCGATGAGCAGGATCGCGGGGCCGCTGCCGGCCTTCGAGACGATTTCGGCGACGGCGGCGGCGGGATCGGCCGCGCTCTTGGCGTCGTGGCCGGCGCGCGAGGCCGTTGCGGCGAGCCCCGCCGGATCGAGGCCGTTATGTCCGCCCGGCACCGGCACCGTATGCACGCTGGCGATTCGGTCCTTCAGTTCGCCGAAGAAGCCGGCCGGGTCCTTGCTGTCGAGCATCGCGGTCACGAGGTGCACGGGCAATTTCCGACCGTCGAGCCAGGCCGCGAGCGCGCGGGCGCCGTGCGGGTTGTGGGCGCCGTCGAGCCAAAGCTGCCAGTCCGCGGGCAGCATCTTGGCGAGCGGCCCCTGGGTCAGCCGCTGCAGCCGCGCCGGCCAGCGCGCGCCGGAAATCCCCTTGGCGAGCGCATCGTCGGCGAGCTTGAACTTGGCGAGCTGTTCCAGGCACGCGAGCGCCGCGCCGGCATTGTGGACTTGATGCGCGCCGAGCAGGCTCGGCTTCGGCAGGTTCAGCACGCGCCTCGGCCCCTCGTAAGCGAAGCCCGTTTCGTGCGGCGTCACGCGCCAGTCGCGCTCCTCGATGAGCAGCGGCGTCCCAATCTCCTCGGCGCGCATCGCGATCGGCGCCATCGCCTCGGGCATCTGCTTGCTGATCACGGCGGACACGCGCGGCTTCAGGATGCCGGCTTTCTCGGCGGCGATCGCGCTCAGCGTGTCGCCGAGATACTTCTGGTGATCGAGATCGACCGGCGTGATGCACGAAACCGCCGGCGTCACGACGTTCGTGGCGTCGAGCCGGCCGCCGAGGCCCACCTCGAGCAGCAGGATGTCGGCCGGCTTCTCGGCGAAGGCGAGGAACGCGGCCGCGGTCGTGATCTCGAAGAACGTGATCTCGGCGCCGGCATTCGCGGCTTCGACGTGCTCCAGCAGCGCCGCGAGCGGCGCATCCGCGATCTCTTCGCCGGCGAGCACGATGCGCTCGTTGAACTTCACGAGATGCGGCGAGGTGTAGACGTGGCAGCGCTGGCCCGCGGCCTCGAGCGCAGCGCGGCAGAAGGCCACGACCGAGCCCTTGCCGTTGGTGCCCGCCACGTGGATGACCGGCGGCAGTTTCTTTTCGGGATGGCCGAGCGTCTCCAACAGCCGCTCGATCCGCCCCAGCGACAAATCGATGATGCGCGGATGCAGCGACGTGAGGCGCGCGAGCAGGGTGCCGATCGAATCCACCGAGGCCCTTCACCTAGTCCGTCATCCCCGACGCTGCGCGCCACGCCGCCGAAGAGCGGCGTGCTGCAGCGCGTCCGGAACGACAATCTATTTTGACTGCGCGTGAAAAGCGAACGCGGCCTACCGCGCCGGCGCGGGCAGGCTCGGCTGCGTTTCGGCGGGCAGCGGCGCCGTTTGCTCGGCGGGGAAGGGGATCACCTCGGCCGGCGGATTGGGCCGCATCAGGTGGCCGAGTAGGCGGATCAGCGTATCGCGGAGGTCCTTCCGCGCCACGACGAGATCGACCATGCCGTGCTCGAGCAGATATTCGGCGCTCTGGAACTCGGAGGGCAGCTTCTCGCGGATCGTCTCCTCGATCACGCGCTTGCCGGCGAAGCCGATCATGGCGCCGGGCTCGGCGATGTGGATGTCGCCCAGCATCGCGAAAGAGGCCGAGACGCCGCCGGTGGTCGGGTTCGTCATCAGCACGACATAGGGGAGGCCCGCTTCCTTCACTTGGTCGATGGCGATGACGCTGCGCGGCATTTGCATCAGCGAGAGGATGCCTTCCTGCATGCGCGCGCCGCCCGAGGACGGCACCACGATCAGCGCCGCCTGCTGGAGCACGGCGAGCTTGGCCGCGGCGACGATGCCCTCGCCGACCGCGATGCCCATCGAGCCGCCCATGAACTCGAAATCGAAGCAGGCGACCACAGCCGGCATGTCGCCGACCGTGCCATGCGCGATCACGATCGCGTCCTGGCCCGGCACGCGCCCTTCCTTGGATTGCGCGTCCTTCAAGCGGTCCGAATAGCGCTTGCTGTCGCGGAAGCGGAGCGGGTCGACCGGCACCTTGGGCGGCTCGATCGTGTTGAACGTGCCGCCGTCGAACAGATTGGCGAGGCGCTCCTTGGGGCCGATCCGCATATGGTGGCCGCAATGGGTGCAGACATGGAGGTTCGCTGCCAGCTCGCGGTGGAAGATCATCTGCCCGCAGGCCGGGCACTTCACCCACAGATTCTCGGGCACCTCGCGCGTGCTGGTCGAAACC
>JBKOUH010000378.1:0-9367 GCA_046723285.1 Pseudomonadota bacterium | reverse complement strand
GAAGTCTGCGTCACGAAGTTCACCGTCGCCGCCGCCACGCGCCCATCCGCCGCCTCGGCGGTCAGCACGTAGATGCCGTAGGGGATCATACGCAGGGTGGTCTTCTTCACGTTCGCGTCCATTCGGGGCTCCGTCGGAATGTCTTGTGCGCGCCAGTCCTAACGCACCGGGGGCGGCGAAGGGAATGCATTCGCTGCAGGCGGGGCCCCCTCCCCCTTGAGCGTCGACAAACGTCAACTTTCGTCAACAAACGTCAACATCGGGCGGCCCGGTGCGACTCTGGCGTGACTGAACGATCAGCGCCGTCGTCCAAAATTATAAGCTCGTCTTTTGTCGTCATTTATCGTCTTTTTTCGTCATTTGGGCCGCCCAAAAGACGATAAAAGACGAGTTGCGCCGCGCAAATGACGAGTCGCGACTCGGCTTTTATCGTCTTTTGGCGTCATTCGCGGCGCGGCAAAGACGGCCGCGGACGATTCGCCTGGACGCGGACACCCGCTCTGTCTTCGCGACGGACCGCTGGCGATGCGGCGCGGCGTGCGCGCGCATATGGGGTTGGCGCACGCGCGGCGAGACTCGTGCGCGGGTTCGCTCGGATTCACCAGGTCCAAATAGCCGCGGACGCCGCGCCCCTTCTGCTTCGGCACAAGGGCGCGCGCCATCCGCTGGACCAACGAGGCCCATCCGGCTTTGTGAACGAAATGAGAACATTTGTCAGGCGGCGCGTGGTATATTGGGTGAACTTTCCAATGGAGGTTGCCGCCATGCGATCGCCTTGGCTCGTTGCGCCGCTGCTCGCCGTGCTTGCGCTGCCGGCCGCGGCCGAAAGCGGCTTCGTCGCCGATCCCAAGACCGGCTGCCGCATCCGCGCGGCCAATCCCAACCCGAGCCTCAGCATCTCGTGGTCGGGCCCCTGCGTCGACGGGCTCGCCGACGGCGAGGGCACGCTGCGCTCGTTCAACGGCGGAAAGCTCGAGCTCGATTACACGGGAACGGTCAAGAAAGGCGTGCTCGACGGGCACGGCCTCATCAAGTTCGCGAGCGGCGAGACCTACGACGGCGATATCCGCGACGGCACCCTCACCGGCCGCGCGGTCTACACCTGGCCCAACGGCGATCGCTACGAGGGCGACTACCGCCAGGGCCATCGCACCGGCAAGGGCAAGCTTACCTTCGGCGCGAAATCGCGCTGGCCCGGCGACGTCTACGAGGGCGATTTCGCCGACGCGCATTTCCAAGGCACCGGCACCTACGAATGGCACTCGAAGACCCACTTCGCCGGCAACGTCTACAAAGGCGCGTGGCGCAACGACCGCATGAACGGCCGCGGCACGCTCACGCTCGCCAACGGCGACCGCTACGAAGGCGAATTCCGCGACAATCTCGCCGACGGCAAGGGCGTCTACACGGCGAAGGACGGCGCCAAATACGAAGGCACGTTCAAGCGCGGGAAATCCGAGGACGGGAAGATCGAGATCAAGGCGCCGTGAGTGCCTCGGCTGCGCGAGCGGTCGCCCCCTCCCCCTTGAGGGGAAGGGGAAGAAAGCGCGCGACCGGATATGAGCAATTGCCGCCCGTTACGAGGCCTCGACCAGATCCACTTTGAGCCGCTTGCCGACTGCCCGCGCGGCTTTGGCGAGCGTGCCGAGCGTCACCGACGGCCCCTTGGGATCGAGCAGCCGGTCGAGTTGCGAGCGGCTCGTCGCCATGCGCCGCGCCATGTCGACTTTCGAGATGCGCCGCCGTCTCATCTCGCGCGCGAGTTGCCACGCGATGACTTCGCGGATGGCTTTCTCCGTCGCCTCCTCGAGGAAACCTTCGTCCTCGAGCCAAGACTCGACAGTCGAGCCGCGCAGAGGGTTCTTCCTCTTCATGGTCAATTCTCCTCATATTCGAGCTTTCGCGATCTCGCCAAATCCAAGTCGCCAGCGGGCGTGGCTTGCGTCTTCTTGATGAATCCGTGCAAGACGACGAGCTCGGTGTCGATACTGACGAAGAAGATCAGCCGCGCGATGCGCTCGCTGGGCAATCGACATCGCAACTCGTGTAGCCCTCCGCCCAAGGGACGCGATAGCGGCATTCCGACCGGCCAACGAAATTCCAGCCGTCTCAAATCGTCACCGATGGCCTTACGATCCCGCTTCGGCAGCGCCCTGATCCACTCGCGCACCACCTCGCGCCCGGCCGGGGTTCGATAGAATACGGCCTCAATTCGCTTCAGCGTCATTCGGGCAATCAATGCCTATGTGTGTACACTATTAGGTACAGAGTTGCAACTCCCATTCCGCCTTACTCCGCCGCCTTCCGCATCTCCGCCGCGAACCCGTATCCCCCGCCGCCCGGCGTCTCGACCACGAACACGTCGCCGGCGGCGACTTCGCATTTGTCGGTGCCGGTCATCGGCACGAGAACGGGCGCCACGCCGGGCGCATGGGCGCGCTCCACCCAGTTGCGGCCGCGCGCGCCGGGGGCGCCGCCGGCCATGCCGAACGGCGCGTAGGCGCGGCGCGAGGAGAGGATCGAGACCACCATGGGCTCCAAGAACCGCAGGCGGCGGATGGCGCCGTCGCCGCCGCGCCATTTCCCGTTCCCGCCCGAGCCACGGCGGATGCGGAAATCCTCGAGCAGCACCGGGAAGCGCCATTCGAGCACTTCGGGGTCGGTGAGGCGCGAATTGGTCATGTGGATCTGGACGCACGACGCGCCGTCATAGCCCGGCCCCGCGCCGGCGCCGCCCGCCACCGTCTCGTAATACTGATATTGCGCGTTGCCGAAGGTGACGTTGTTCATCGTGCTCTGGCCGGCGGCCTGGAGACCCAGCGCGCCGTAGAGCGTTTCGGTGATCAGCTGCGAGGTTTCGACGTTGCCGGCCACCACCGCCGCCGGATAGCGCGGGCTCAGCATCGAGCCGGGCGGGATCACGATCTCGAGCGGCTTCAACACGCCCTCGTTCATCGGGATCTCGTCGTCGACGAGCGTGCGGAAGACGTAGAGCACGGCCGCGCGGCACACGGCCGAGGGCGCGTTGAAATTAGTCGGGAGCTGCGCCGCGGTGCCGGTGAAATCCAGCTTGGCGGCGCGGCGCACGCGGTCGACCGTGATCTTCACCTTGATCACGCCGCCGTTGTCGAGCGGATTCTCGAATTCGCCGTCTTTCAGCGCGCCGAGCACGCGCCGCACCTGCTCCTCGGCGTTGTCCTGCACGTGCTTCATGTAGGCGTGAACGACGTTCAGGCCGAACGTCGCGACCATGCGGCGCAGCTCCTGCACGCCCTTCTCGCAGGCCGCGATCTGCGCCTTCAGATCGGCGACGTTCTGATAGGGATTGCGCGCCGGATACTTGCCGGTGGCGAGATGCTGGCGCAGCGCCTCCTCGCGGAACGCGCCGCGGTCGACGAGCAGGAAATTGTCGAAGAGGACGCCCTCCTCCTCGACCGTCTTGGAATCGGGCGGCATCGAGCCCGGTGTCACGCCGCCGATATCGGCATGATGGCCGCGCGCGCCGACGTAGAACAGGATCGAGCCGGTCCGGTCGGACCGGTCATCGAACACCGGCGTGATGACGGTGACGTCGGGGAGATGCGTGCCGCCATTGTAGGGCGCGTTCAGCACATAGACGTCGCCCGGATTCATCTTGCCGCCGCGCTCGCGGATGACGACCTTCACGCTTTCGCTCATCGAGCCCAGATGCACCGGCATGTGCGGCGCGTTGGCGATAAGGTCGCCCAGCTCGTCGAAGATCGCGCAGGAGAAATCGAGCCGCTCCTTCATGTTGACGGAATAGCTCGTGTTCTCGAGCACCGAGCCCATCTGCTCGGCGATGCTCATGAAGAGATTGTTGAACACTTCGAGCATGACGGGATCGACTTCGGTGCCCACCGCCTTGCCGCGGTCGAGCGCCACGACGCGTATCAGCACCAGCGGCCCCGCCGGCATCGCCTCGGCGCGCCAGCCCGGCTCGACGATCGTCGTCGCGTTGGCCTCGATGATGATCGCCGGGCCGTCGATCCTGTCGCCGGCGCCGAGCTTCGCGCGGTCGTAGACCGGCGTTTCGCGCGGCGCACCGTCGCAATGCATGGAAACGCGCTCCAGCGGCGGCGCCATTTCGCCACGCGGAGACGCGGCGGGCGCGGAGGATTGCGCGGCCGTGCTCTCGGTCCGGCCTACGGCCTCGACCGACGCCGCCTCGACGATGCGCGCCTTGTCGGGCACGACGAAGCCGTAGCGCTGCTTGTGCGCGGCATCGAAGCGCTCGCCGATCTCGGCCAGCGAGCCGAAATCGACGACCAGCGCCGTGTCGGTGCCTTCGATCTTCACATGCACGCGGCGGAGGATCTCGATCCGCGCCGGGTCGATACCTTGCGCAAGCAGTTCCCGTTTCGCGTCTTCGGCGAGCGCATCGAGCGCCCTGGCGATCACGGGGAGCGCCGCCGCGTGGAGCTTTGCCTCGACGGCCTTCTCGCGCAGCGCGCGCACGTCGGCCAGGCCCATGCCGTAGGCCGAGAGCACGCCGGCGAACGGGTGGATGAAGATGCGCGTCATGCCGAGCGCATCGGCGACGAGGCAGGCATGCTGGCCGCCGGCGCCGCCGAAGCATTGCAGCGTGTAGTCGGTCACGTCGTAGCCGCGTTGGATCGAGATTTCCTTGATCGCGTTGGCCATGTTCTCGACCGCGATGCGCACGAAGCCGGCCGCGACCTCGGCCGGCGTGCGCGCGTTGCCGGTCTTGGCGCGGATCTCGTCGGCCAGCGCCGCGAATCTCGTCTTCACGACGGCGCCGTCGAGCGGCTGGTCGCCGCCGGGGCCGAACACTTTCGGGAAGAACGCCGGCTGGATCTTGCCCAGCATCACGTTGGCGTCGGTGACGCAGAGCGGGCCGCCGCGGCGGTAGCAGGCGGGGCCGGGATTGGCGCCGGCCGAATCGGGACCCACCCTGTATCTCGTGCCGTCGAAATGCAGGATCGAGCCGCCGCCGGCCGCGACCGTGTGGATCTGCATCATCGGCGCGCGCATGCGCACGCCGGCGACCAGCGTCTCGAACGCGCGCTCGAACGTGCCGGCATAGTGCGAAACGTCGGTAGAGGTGCCGCCCATGTCGAAGCCGATGATCTTGCCGAAGCCGGCCATCTCGGCCGTGCGCACCGCGCCGACGATGCCGCCGGCCGGGCCGCTCAAAATCGAATCCTTGCCCTGGAAGCGGCGCGCGTCGGTCAGGCCGCCGTTCGACTGCATGAACATCAGCCGCGCGCCGCCGAGCTCGCCGGCCACCTGATCGACGTAGCGGCGCAGGATCGGCGAGAGATAGGCATCGACGACCGTCGTGTCGCCGCGCCCCACGAGCTTCATCAGCGGCGACACTTCGTGCGAGACCGAGATCTGCGTGAAGCCGATCTTCTTCGCGAGCGCCGCCACCGCGCGCTCATGCGCCGGGAAGCGATAGCCGTGCATGAACACGATCGCGGCCGCGCGGATGCCGGCGGCATGGGCGGCGCGGAGATCGCGCTCGGCGGCGGCGAGATCGGGCGCTTTCAGCACCTCGCCCTTGGCTGTGATGCGCTCGTCGACCTCGACCACGCGCTCGTAGAGCAGCTCGGGCAGCACGATGGCGCGCACGAACAGCTTCGGCCGGTTCTGATAGGCGATGCGCAGCGCGTCGGCGAAACCCTTGGTGATGACGAGCAGCGTGCGCTCGCCCTTGCGCTCGAGCAGCGCGTTGGTGGCAACGGTGGTGCCCATCTTCACCGCTTCGATGCGCTCGGCCGGGATGGGTGCGCCCGCGTTCACGCCCAACAGCTCGCGGATGCCCTGGAGCGCCGCGTCGCGATAGCGCTCGGGATTCTCCGAGAGCAGCTTGTGCGTCACCAGCGCGCCGTCGGGGCGCTTGGCGACGATGTCGGTGAAGGTGCCGCCGCGGTCGATCCAGAATTGCCAGCGGGCGGACGACGGAGAGGTGCTCATGCGGTTCCGGTCGTGGATGGGCGGCGCAAGCTAGCGCAATTGCCTCGCGCCCGGAACCGTGCATAGCTTGCGCAAGACGCGGGATCGGAGGGAGCCATGTCGAATCGTTCGCTACTGGCCGCGATGATGTTTGCCACGGTGCCTCTGGCGCCGGCCGCGCGCGCCGCGACCTGGGACATGCCGACCGGCTATCCCGACGGCGTGTTCCACACCGCCAACGTCAAGCAATTCGCCGACGACGTGAAGCGCGCCACCGCGGGCGCGCTCGAGATCCGCGTGCAGGCGGGTGCCACGGCGATGAAGCTGCCCGCGATCAAGGGCGCGGTCGCCGAGGGCAGGGTGCCGATCGGCGAGATCCTGCTCTCGGTGCACGCGGCCGAGAACCCCGTCTTTGCCGTCGATTCGATCCCGTTCCTCGCCGCGAGCTACGACGAGGCGAAGCGCCTCTGGGCCGCCTCGCGCGCGGCGACCGAGGCGGCGCTGAAGCGCCAGGGCCTCGCCGTGCTCTATGTCGTGCCGTGGCCGCCGCAGGGCATCTACACCAAGAAGGCGCTGGCGACGCTCGACGATTTGAAGGGTGTGAAATTCCGCGCCTACAACCCGATCACGACCAAGCTCGCGACGCTCGTCGGCGCGGTGCCGACCACGATCGAGGCCGCGGACGTGCCGAAGGCGTTCACCGAGGGGCGCATCGAGGCGATGATCAGCTCGGCCTCGAGCGGCGCGCACGGCAAGAGCTGGGAATACCTCTCGCACTACTACGCGACGCAGGCCTGGCTGCCGAAGAACGCGGTGATCGTCAACATCGCGGCCTGGGAGAAACTCGATCCCGCGGCGCAGAAAGCCGTGACCGACGCGGCGCGCGCCGCCGAAGCGCGCGGCTGGGCGGCGAGCATGGCCGACGACGAGGCGCGGAAGGATGTGCTGCGCAAGAACGGCGTCAAGGTCGAGCCGCCGAGCGCGGCCCTGCAGGATGCGTTCAAAAAGATCGGCGCCGAAATGGCCGCCGAATGGAGCAAGGCCGCGGGCGCCGAGGGCGAGGCGATCTTGAAGGCTTACCGGCAGTAGCGCTCGCGGGTCAGGGCGGGAACGGCATCGTCGCTTGCCCGGTCGCGAGCACGCGGTCCGACGCGTCGAGCGCCTCGACGGTCCATTGATAACGGTGAACGCCGCCGGGCGGGCACGGACCAGTGTAGGCGAAGGCGCCGATCGGGATCTCGCCCGTGCCGCGATAGACGATCGTGCCGCCGCCATGGTCGAAGCCCGGCACGTCGAGGTCCTTCATCGCGAAGCGAAGCTTCGCGGCGCCGGGCGGGATGCTCGTGATCGAGAAGGCCGGCGGGATCGTGCTACAGGCGGCGGTGCCGCGCCACGTGAAGCTCACCCCAAGCGAGCCTTGCGCCGCGGCGCGCGGTGCCGCCGCGCCGAGCACCAGGAGAAAGCCGGCCATTGCACGCATCGCAAACTTCATGGACTCCTCCGGATCGGTCGGGATGGCGGCCAGCATCGCGCCGCCGATCCTGGACGCGCAAGCCCCGTCAGCCCGCGTAGAGCACGTAAGGATTTTCCACGAGCACCTTACGGCGCAGAGTCTCGTCCAATCCCCAGCGCGCGAGGTCGTCGACGAGGTCGCCGTCGTCGGGCATGCGGCCCCAGAGCGCAACATGCGGCCAGTCGCTGCCCCAAACGAGGCGGTCAGGCGCCGCGGCGAGCAGCGCCTCGGCGAGCGGACGCACGTCGGGATGCTCGGGCGCGTGCGCCGCGCTGATCCGCGTCGGCCCGGTGATCTTGACCCAGGCGCGCCCGTCGCGGACGAGGCCGAGCATCTTCTGAAAGCCGGGCGATTGAGGGCCGAGGCGCGCGTCGAAATGGCCGAAATGGTCGAAGACGAGCGGCACCAACGCGCGCGAAAGCCAGTCCCACGGCACTTCCGGCTTGGCGATGTCGATGAGGAGCTGAAGGTGCCAGCCGCGCGCCCTCACCCGCGCCTCGACGGCCTTGCCGATCGCGAAGCCGACACCGCCGCCGTAGAGCACGTTGACGCGCGCGCCGCGCACGCCCGCTTCGGCCATGTCGTCGAGAGCGCGCTCCGGCGTCTCCGCGTCGATGACGGCGATGCCGCGATAGCGGCCCTTGGCGGCGCGCAACGCCGCGACCGTCGCGCGGTTGTCGGTGCCGTAGACCGAGCCTTGCACGATGACGCCGCGCGCGAAGCCGAGACGATCATGGAGCCGCTGGATCTCGGCGAGGCCGCATTCGGGCGGGTCGTAGACCCGCGCCGGCGACAGCGCGTCGCGATCGATCGTGCCGTCGGCGCCGGTAAATACATGGAAGTGGCAATCCCAGGCGCCGGCCGGCACGGCGAAACGCGGCGTCTTCGGCGGCCAGCGCGGCGTTTCCGCGAGGCGGTAGCCGCCTTCGTTCATTGCGCCGGCCAGCCGATCGCGGCCAAGAGTGCCGCTACCTGCGCATCGGCGAAGGCCTCGTCGTCGGCGCGGAAGGTGACGCGGAGCTTCACGTAGTCGCGCTTCAGCGGAAACAGGTAGAGTCGCGTGCCGAGAACGCCGCCCTGCGCCGCGTATTCGAAGCGGGCGAGGCGGCCCTCGATCTTGCCCGCCTTGGTCTCGAGCGCCTGCGCCTCCTCGCGGTGCAGGACGGCCTGCGGATTGAAGGCGCGGATGACCTTTATCTCCTCGTCGAAGATCGCGCGGAACTCGCCCAGCGGCCGGTAGATGTAGACCGTCACGCTGATAGCGCCGGCGCGGCTGGCGCGATAGCCGAGCGAGACGTCGGTGCCGTCGTCGTTGTTGATGTCGCGCCGGAATTGGACGAGCGAGGCGGCGCGCGCCGGCAGCTTCAGGCCCGACGGCTTGTGGCCGACCGCGCCCATCGGCCCCTCGCTTTCGTCCCAGGCGTCGACCTTGGCGTTGCGGATGCGCGCCGCCGTGGCGAAAGCGTCGCGCGCCCCCTCGCGGTCATTGTGGGCACGCAAGCGCACGACGCCGTGGAGCTGCCGGTTGCCAGCCATGGCGATGTCGTCGGCGCCGAATTTTTCGGAAATGTACGCGCGCGCCTCCTCGATCGCCTTTTCCGCCGTCGCGAAGTCGCCCCCGCGCACCGCGGCCGAGGCGATCCCGTGCCACGCGCGCACGCGCTCGCGGCCCTCGGCGCCGCCTTCGAGCGCGCGGCGGAAGAGCTTCAGCGCCTCCTCCGGCTTCTGATCAGCCAGCGCCTTCTCGCCACCCGCGAGCGCGTCGCGCCACTCCTGCGCGGCGGCGGGCGCGGCAAGCGCGAGAAGGCACGCAACGGCGAAGGCAATGCGTTTCATGCGGATCCAGTGAATGGAGGCCGCAAGTCTAGCGGCGCCGGAGGCACTCGTCATCCTGCCGCATCGAGCGCGGCCTCGATG